>CBIHQA010000312.1:0-5318 GCA_966211475.1 uncultured Neisseriales bacterium | reverse complement strand
GGAAGCGGGTCAGAAACTGCTCTAGCCATTCCACCGACTCGGCGTCCAGGTGGTTGGTCGGCTCGTCCAGCAGCAGCATGTCCGGGCGGGACAGCAGTAGCTTGCACAGCGCCACGCGGCGCTTTTCACCGCCGGACAGGTGTTCGATCTTGGCGTCCCAGGCCGGAAGGCGCAGTGCGTCGGCGGCGATTTCCAGCTGCAGTTGCACATTGTCACCGGCGCCGGCGGCGATGATCGCTTCCAGGCGGGCTTGTTCTTCGGCCAGCTTGTCGAAGTCGGCATCCGGCTCGGCATAAGCAGCGTAGACCTCTTCCAGGCGCTTCTGGGCGTCCATCACTTCGCCCATGCCGCTCTCGACTTCCTCGCGCACGGTCTTGGCCGGATCGAGCTGCGGTTCCTGCGGCAGGTAGCCGATCTTGATGTTGGGCATCGGGATGGCTTCGCCCTCGATGTCCTTGTCCACGCCGGCCATGATCTTCAGCACGGTGGATTTGCCCGAGCCGTTCAGGCCCAGCAGGCCGATCTTGGCGCCGGGGAAGAAGCTCAGCGAAATGTCCTTCAGGATCTGGCGCTTGGGCGGAACGATCTTGCCCACGCGATTCATGGTGAAAACGTATTGAGCCATGCCGGTATCTGGTGTCGGTAAGAAGGGAAACCGCGATTTTATCAAAGCTGGCGATCGGCCGCCGGGCCTTGCATGACATCGTGCCGCCGCTGCCCCGTCGGGCCAGTCTGAACCCGCCCTGAACAGCGACCTACAACGCTGCAACCAACCCTTCGGGGCCTCCTCCAATCGGAACCGAGGTCTGCCAATGGCGTGCAGCAATGCTGCTGGCGCCCCGGGACGATGAACAACAGAAGGGAACGGACATGCGTACATTGCGATGGATGACGCTCGCACTGGGCCTGATCGGTGGCGCGGTCGCCGTCGATGCGATCGCCGATCCGCCCCCTTGGGCACCAGCCCACGGTTGGCGGGCGAAACATGGACACGGGGACCGCTACTACGTCGAGGAAGCGCCTCGCGTGGTGCACTACCGCTACGTGTACTACCCCGAACGGGAAATCTACTACGCCCCGGAACGTGGCCTGTGGTTCTGGCTGGATGGTGGCCGCTGGCAGTTCGGCGTGAATCTGCCGACGCGCTACAACGCCTATCGGACCGGTGGCGTATCGGTGATGCTGGATACCGACCGTCCATATACCGAACATGTGTATGTGGAACAGCACTACGGCCGGCCGCACCGCCGGGTCTACATCGAGGACGAGGACTAAAGGCCTGATGACGGGTCGCCCTTGAGGCGCTTGTACAAAGTCGGATTGGTAGACAGTCCAACCCGTCTAAAACAACGCCGCCCGCTGCAATATGCGCGGGCGGCGTTTTCTTTGGCTGGCCAGAACGGATAGGTGTGCTCAGATCATCTGATTCATTTCCCCCGCCGGGAAACGGTCTTCATGGCGACGCCGGACGCGGGCCGGCACACCGGCCACGGTACAGTCCGCCGGAACCGGATGCAGCACCACGCTGCCGGCCGCCACCTTGCTGCGGGCGCCAACCTCGATGTTGCCGAGGATCTTGGCACCGGCGCCGATCATCACACCGCTACGGATCTTCGGGTGGCGGTCGCCGTGCTCCTTGCCGGTGCCGCCCAGCGTCACGTCCTGCAGGATGGACACGTCGTCCTCCACCACCGCCGTTTCGCCGATCACGATGCCGTTGCCGTGGTCCAGCATCACCCCTTGCCCGATCCAGGCGGCCGGGTGGATGTCCAGGCCCAATACCATGGCCGCGAGGTTGGACAGAGTCAGCGCCATTTCCGGGCGCCCCTGTTGCCAGAGCGCATGGGCGATACGGTAGGTTTGCAGGGCGTGGAATCCCTTCAGATTGAGCAGCACGTGCAGCAGGCTGGGACAGGCCGGGTCGCGGGCCAACACGGCGGCGAGGTCGGCCGTAGTCTGCTTGAGAATGGCCGGTGTTCCGTGCAGCACGCTCAGCATCAGCGGACGCAGTTCCGCTTCCGGCATATCGGTACAGGACAGGCGGCGTGCCAGGACCGCCGCCAGCACTTCGGCCGGTGTGCGATGCGTTAGCACCAACGACTCCAGCCGGCGATGCAGCAGCGGCTCCTTGACGCTCAAGCTGCTGGCCTCCCGGCGGATGCCGGCCCAAACGGCGGGCCAATGGGTCGTCCGCCCGTCGGGGGCACCGGCTGTCGAACCGGCCTCGCCTTGGATGACGGGTTCCAGGGTGGTGGACATGCTGCCTTCCTTTCGCGCCATACGACGCATGTTTTCGAAAGCAAAGACACCTTTCGAAAGAACGATGCGTGTGGCAGCCACAAAAACAAAATGGCCGCCATGCGAAAACATGGCGGCCATCGGGAAATCTACGCTTCTCAGCGCGACGCTACGCGGGACGAACCCTCCCCTCCGGCCGGTGTGGACAACAACACGGCAGGGTGTGGGTGGTCGGGGCGATGCGCGGGTTCATGAGGGACAGTCTATCGGCGGCGCAAAAGCGGGGTCAAGTCCGTTGTTGCGGTTGGCGGCAACGGTTTGATACAGCTCAGGTCGAATTGCTTGCCGGCCGGCGGATCGGCGCCACTAGAATGCGGCAAACCAGAGATCGAATGCCCCCATGCCCTACCCTGAGCTGAAGGACCTAACCGCTGCCGTCGACCAGGCGGCGGAACGTGCCCTTGTGTGTGGCGCCTTGCTGCCGATCGATACCGAATCGGTCGACATCGAGGACCATGGCGTGCGCTTTTCGGTGCGCTGGGTGTCGTCGCTGATGCGCAAGCCGCGGCGGCAGCGGGAGGACGGTACGGCGCCGGCCAATCCCTTCCTGCCGCCCGATCCGGCGCTGTTGGTGGGGGACGTGTCGGAAACGCATGTGGCGCTGCTCAACAAGTTTCCGGTGATCGCCCGGCATCTGCTGGTGGTAACGCGGGCGTTCGAAGCGCAGACCACCCCGCTGACCGATGGGGATTTCGATGCCCTGTCGCGGGTGCTAAGGGCGGAGGACTGGCTGGGCTTCTACAACGGCGGGCTGATCGCGGGTGCCAGCCAGCCGCATAAGCATTTGCAGTTCGTGCCGCTACCGCTTGGGGAAGATGGGCCGTCGGTGCCGATGGAGGTGCTGTTCGAACCGGCCCCCGAGCAGGTTGCCTGCCGGCAGCGGCAGCTGCCGTTTGCACATGGCTTTGTCTGGTTGGGGTTGGAGGGCGTCGCACAGCCGGCAACGCTTGCGCGCGCCTTCCAGGCTGCCTGCGATCTGGCCGGCGTCACTGTGCGGGCTGGTGAGGTTTCGCCTTATAACCTGCTGGTGACACGGCGCTGGTTGCTGGTGGTCGCCCGGTCGCAGGAGCGCTGGGAGGATGTGTCAGTCAATTCGCTCGGCTTTGCCGGTTCGCTGTTTGTGAAGCGGCAGGAGGATATCGAGCGGATGCGGGTGGCAGGGCCGATGGCGGTGTTGCGGGCGGTGGCGGCGAAGTAAGGATTGCGGTATTCGCGACCTCTGTCAGTGGCAAAACGCGGAGCCACTACATCCGCAAGCGCTGCCCATACCCCGTCAGCTCCAGATAGCCTCGCCCGGCAGGCTCGCCATTCCGCTTGGCGGTTACCGCGCCTTCCCAGTACATCCCGCCGGTACTGGCACGGGCATCCACCTCCTGGTCTTCCATCAGTGGCGTCAGCAGCCAGGTTTCCGCTGGCTGGCCGGTGATCGCGATTTCCATCTCCACCGGATAGCGCGATTGGGAATGCGGCGACAGCCAGGTCCGCTTCGGGACGAAACGCAGATCGCCGGGCTGGAACACCCGCACGCGGCCATCCGGGCTGCGCAAACTACCACCAGCCCAGTAGGTGCCACCCTGTGCATTGCGGATGCGGAAGGCCATCAGCGCTCCGCCGTTGTCGAGGTTGAGCCCGGTCCAGTCCCAGCCGACCGCATCCTTGCCCAAGTATTCGCTCGACCATTCGTGGTCCAGCCAGGCCGTGCCGGTGACGGTCAGCGGTTTGCCGGCGCAGGTGACCGTACCGCTGACCTTGAGCTGCGGTTGGCTGTAGTAGTAACTGGCCTGTTCCGATGTCGACCCCTTGCGGCTATAGCCCGCCTGGCCTTGCAGTAGCGGCGGCTGGACGGCATCTAGCATCAGGTCGAAGCGGAAATCCCGACCGGGGATCACCGCGCGATAGCGGCCATCCGGCTGGCGTTGCAGCGACCAGTCGTCGATGTGCACACGGGTATCCGCTTCTGCGACCTCGGCGAGCCCCAGTCCGGCGCGGGCGGATTTCTGCTCGTGGCGGATGCTGCCCGTGGCGGGGTCGGACAAGGCTGCATGAGCGAACAACAATTGCGTCGGCGCGAAGCGGCTGGGGTTGTCCTGTGCGATACCGGTGCGCGATCGGAAAAAGGTGACCTGGAATCCCGCCGGCTTGCCGCCGGGCAAGGTCAGCCACCCGGTCAGGTACCACCATTCGGTGCGGAAGGCCGGGTGGGCGCCGAAGTCACGCGGAAAGGCCAACGGCACGCCGGGCCGGACCACCGCGAAATCCGTCGCCCAAGCCGGGCCGAGCAGTAGCAGGCAAAGTAGCAGCAGGCGCCTCACCAGTCCTCCTTCACCGCGCGGACGGCGCCGACCGACAGGGCACGTCGCCCTGCCAGCACGGCCGTTCCGGCGGACAGCGCGATCAGCAGTGCCGACACCATCAGCAGCGTCGTCCAAGGGATGTGGGTCTGCATGGTCCAGTGGAAGGACTGCGGGTTAATCACGTCGATCAGGATGCGGCTGATCAGCCAGCCCACGGCCAGGCCCGCCAGCACGCCGATGCTGGCCAGCACCAGCCCTTCCAGCGCCAGCAGGCGATCGATGTCGCGTTTGCGGTAGCCCAGGTGGCGCAGCATGCCGAACTCCCGCAGCCGGGCCAGTGCCTGGCCGCCGAAGCTGACACCGATGCCCATCAGCCCGACGATCACCGCCACAGCTTCCAGCAGGTAGGTAACGGCGAAGCTGCGGTCGAAGATGTCCAGGCTGACGCGGCGGATTTCGCCCGGCTCGGCGAACTGCAGCGCCGCGGACGGTAGTGCACGGCGAAGCTGCTGCTGCACGTCACCGCCACGGGCGCCGGGCCGCAGCCAGAGCGCGGCATCGGTAACGGTTGCGTCGCCCGTCAGCCGACGGTAGTCGGTCAGTGTCATGGTGACGGCGCCGTGCTGACGGGCATAGTCCCGCCAGACCCCGGCCACGACCACCTGCACCCGGCCACTGGGCAACGGCAGGGACAGCGCCTGCCCTGGCCGGGCGTGATAGAGGTCG
>CBIHQA010000311.1:0-5332 GCA_966211475.1 uncultured Neisseriales bacterium | reverse complement strand
CAGGACTCACCGCGCGGCACGCGATCACCGGCGTGGCCGCCATCCCCGCCATGGCCGCCGACGCCGTCGCTGGGGTGGCCAACAAAGGGCTCGACGTGGCGATGGGCCAAGGCCAGGGCTTCCGCTTCCCAAAGCAGGCGCAGGCCCTGGACAACGCACTGACCAAAGCCGGGCTACCGCAGCCTGAAACAGCGCAGGAGCGCGTCGTCGGTGATGCTACTTCCGCCCTCGCCAGCGGTGCCGGCGTGGTCGGACTCGGGAATGCATTGGCCAAGGGCGCAGCTACCCCTGTGGCCCGCGCCGTCGGCGAAACGCTTGCAAAGGGCCCTGGCGTGCAGCTCACCAGCGGCGCGACCAGCGCGGCCGCTTCTGGCGCAACCCGGGAGGCTGGTGGCGGCGAGGCTGCCCAGCTCGCCGCTGGCGTGGCTGGAGCAATCGCCCCAAGCGTCATCGCACCACGCCGCGTGCTCACGGATGCCGGACGACAGACGCGGGCGGCAGCGCAGAAAGCCGCAGATCAAGGGTATGTGCTGCCCCCAGCTGACCTGAGCCCTGGCTTGCTGAGTGAGGGGCTCTCCGGCTTCAGCGGCAAGATTAAGACTGCTCAGGTGGCCAGCGCCAGAAACCAGGGCGTGTCCAACAGCTTGGCGCGCAAGGCTCTCGGCATTGGCGACGAGGTGGATTTGAACGTGGACACGCTGGAAGGTATCCGTCGGCAGGCCGCGGCAGCGTATGCCCCTGTGGCTGGCTCCGGAACCGTCACGCCAGGGAAGTCGTACACCGAGGCGCTGGACAAAGCCCTGAGCCCGTTCATCAGCCAGGGCAAGTCCTTCCCCGGCGCCCGCGTCCCGAAGGTGGTGGACGATGTCAACGCACTGCGCACAAGCCAGTTCGACGCTGGGGACGCGCTCAGCATGATCCGCAGCATGCGCGAGTCGGCGGACATCTCCTATCGTGGAGGGGAAGCCCAGGCCGGCAAGGCGTACAAGCAGGCAGCTGCGGCGCTGGAAGACGCCATTGAGGATCACCTCAAGAGCCTGGGGCAACCAGGTGGCGAGCTGCTGAAGAGTTTCCGCAACGCTCGGCAGACCATCGCGAAAACCTACACCGTGCAGGGCGCGCTGAACCCGCAGACCGGCAACGTGAACGCCGTCAAGCTGGGCGCGGATCTCGCGAAGGGTAAGCCGCTCACCGACGAGCTGCGCACCGTGGCCGAAGTCGGGCAGGCATTCCCGAAGGCAACCCAGGCGCTGAAAGAGGCGCCGAAGGCAACCAGCCCGCTGGACTGGTTTGGCGGTACCGCGGCGGCGGCCGGAACGGGCAATGTGCTGCCCCTGGCGGCTGTTGCCGCGCGCCCCGCGGTGCGGGCTGGGTTGCTGTCAGGGCCGATTCAGCGCCTGGCCGTCAGGAACGCGGGGACGGAAATTTCGCGCGTGCCCGAGGGTGTGGCCGGCATCGCTGCGGGCGTGGCCAGCCGTGCGGATCAACCCGACCTGGAGCCTCAGTACAGGAACCGCCTGCAGGCCGCTGCCGCAGCCCGCGATGTTGGCGGTGTGGTCGTGCCAGTGCCAGGCGGATTTGTGGTACAGCCCCGATAACTGATACATTCCGCCCATGGCACGCGACCCTTACCAACGCCCAATGTCCATCAGCGAGTCTGAGAACCTGCTACGTGACGCCGACAATTGGGAGGCAACAAAGACTGGGTGGATCTCTGGGATTGGCGTCCTGGCGTTGGTCGTGGCCGCTCTGGCTGTTGGCGCTGCGCTGTTCTTCGGCCTGGCCGCAGCAGCCGGGCCGGGCGTAGCCGTGATCGTCACCGTGGCGTTGGTGCTTTTCTGGCACGACCGCAAGTAGGGCGCTCCGCCCATCAGAAGGCCCTCTTCGGCGGGCTTTTTCATTCCGTCCTTACGGGCAGATCCAGTTCGGCCCAGCCCGATGGCAAGTCCTGCCATCCGGCGCGGTCAAGAAGTTCGGGCCGTTGCGGTGGTAGACCCGTCCGATGGCGTCAAAGCAAAACCCTGGCTCACATCGCGTGATGTTGCCATATGGCGGAGGGGCCGCCTGTCTTTGCGGGAGCGTTGGTACGACCGGCGGAGCATCATTCGTTCCGCAGAATCGGTTGACTTTTTCCTGCTCAGTTCGGTAGCGCTCGTTTCTCTGCTCAGGCGTCAAGCCCATTGACGTCCCCGTGAATTCCATCTCGCGTTTCGCTTTCCGACACTCGTACGGGTGAACTTGAGCTGCGGCCGAACTCGAAAGGGCGACCAGCAAGGCTGTGGCAAGCACGCAATTTTGTAGTTTCATTTTTTCCTCCGAACGTCACTCTAGCACCGGCGAACAATCCCCCCCCAGTAGGGTTAGCCCAAAGGGCGCGGCCTCGGAACACTGCAAGGCATTCACCTCGCAGGAGCCAACCGCATGGCCAACACCGTCTACCCCAAGGGCGCCCAGAAGATGCTGAACGCCAGCATCGATTTCATCGACGACACCATCAAGGTGGCGCTCGTCTCTTCGAGTTACACCTACAGCACGGCGCACGAGTTCGTTTCGGACCTGTCCACCACGCGCATTGCCACCGACCAGGCGCTCGCGAACAAGGCCATCACCGACGGGGTGCTCGATGCTGACGATCTGAACTACGGCGCCATCGCGCCGGGCAGCACGATCAAGGCCTTCGTGGTCTACAAGGACACCGGCAACGCATCGACCTCGCCGCTGCTGTTCTACTTCGACACCGTGACGGGCCTGCCCGCAGCGACCAATGGCGGCGTTATCACCGTGCCTTGGGGCAACGATGTCAAGAAGATCGCGCGCATTTACCTGCCTTTCTACCCCAAGGGCGCCGAGAAGGTCTGGGCAGCGAGCATCAACTTCTCCAGCGACACCCTCAAGGTGCGCTTGCTGCCTTCGTCCTATGTTTACGACGCTGGACATGAATTCCTGTCCAACGTCAGCGCGGGCATCGGCACGGACCAGACCCTGGCGGGCAAGTCCATCACGGACGGCGTCTTCGATGCCGACGACGCTGAGTTTGGCGCTCTGGCCTCTGGCTCAACCATCGGATCTGTGCTGATCTACAAGGACACCGGGAGTGCCGCAACATCGCCCCTGCTGATCCTGTTCACCGACACCGTAGGTCTGCCGTACGCCACCAACGGCGCGAACTACACCCAGCAGTGGAGCAACGGGGCGGCGAAGATCTTCCGGCTGGTGCCGGCGTAAGGGGTTGGCATGCTGCACAAGTTCAGCAACAACGCCGAGACCACGCTCGCCGCACCTTTTGCAGATTCGACCGACACCACGATGGTGGTAACCGGCGATGACACTGCTGAGGGTGCCTTCGCTGCATTTCTGAGCAGCGGCCAGCCGGCAACGCTGACCCATGCGTCCTTTCCGGGGATGTACGAGGTCGTGCTGATCACGGGACAGACAGGTCCTGAGTTCACCGTCGTGCGTGAGTACGAGGGCGTCGCGCAGGAGTGGCCTGCCGGCACCCTGGTGTCCGCGCGCATCACGGCGAAGATTCTGGACCAGTTTCTGCAGCGCAATCCGCAGACGGGGGTGGTCACTACAGCCGATGAAGCGCCGTCTATCGTCCTGGGTGGCGGCGCTGCCTCTGGCGATGCTCGCAGCAGCAATGCGCTCGTGGTTGGTGGCCGTTCGCGGATCGTTGATGGCATCCAGCTCTCTGGATGGAACACGTTGCAGCTCCTGCGCTCCCAAGCCGGGGCAGCGGTGTTCGACAGCAACTTCGCCCATGAATCTGTGGGTGGCTCCATCCCCGTAGACCTTGGCGTAGCTGCTGCCTGGAATGATGATTTCGCCCGCGGCCGTAGCGCAGTGCTCTCGCCAACTACGCCAGACGGGAACCAGTACTGGCTGGACATTGCGGATGTTGAAGTGGCATCGATCAGCAGTGTTCTCGGGGAGCCAACATGGAACCCTACAGGCGGGACCCCCGTAAGCGACAGCGGCACTTGGTACCCAACGGCCTTACCCGTGGACATCAGCACGGGTGAGATGCGCAGCGTGCTGATCACCGAGGTTGGGTTCATCGCGTTCAAGTACACCGCCTCGGCCCCGCCCGTTGTCGATATCGGCACCGATTCCGCGCCGACACGTTTCGCGGACGGCGTGACGCTGAGCCAAATCACGGGCGATGGCTGTGTGCACCGCATCCCACTGTCCACGGGCGGCCCCATGGTTGTCGGGGAGGGGTTGCGCTTTCGGGTGGACACGGCGGCATCTGGCGGTCGCTGCATGGGGCGCTTTTACTGGCGCGGCATCTTCATTGAGCTCGATGAGTACAACGCCTGACGCCCATGAGCTATCCCCTCATCAACGGCGCGGTGATCAATGGCTCCGGCGGTGGAGACATTGTCCTTCTGCCCTCCGGGCTCGATCTGCTCGCGGCCGATCCGCACACAGCAGTGGGGAGCACGGTCGCGGGTGACGCGCAGCCGCTGGAGCTTGGGGACGCCAATGTGCAATTCGCCATTGAGCCAAGCGGCCTCGACATTCTTGACCACGGCGTCGCCCTCGCTTTCTATGACCCCGTGCTCTCGCCGCCGGGGCTTGACATCCTCCAACATGGGGCGCCAGCCATGGCAGTGAATCCGGTGGCGGGCGATGCCTATGTGCTGGAGTTCGGCGCCACAGAGTTGCAGATCGGTTCACGGATTCAAGCGCGGCCATTGGGCATGGACCTGGTGACCTCTGGCCTGCACGTGGCCAGCGTTGGCCCGGTCTTGCCGACGCCGATGACAGGCATGGGTGTCGGCGCGCGGCCGATGGAGTTGGGGTCTCCCGCCGTTGCCCCGGGGCCCTACGCGGCTGTCGCGGGCGGCGCTGCGCCATTGGAGCTCGGCGCGCCGTGGCTGGGGGTTGCGGTCATCGCTGGTGATGGCGAGCCGTTGGAGCTCGGCGTCGCCATGCTGGGAATGGCCGCGAGCGCAGGTGGCGCGAACCCGTTGGAGCTCGGAGCGCACAACCTCGGCATGTCCTTCACCGTCACCGGAATGGATCTGGTGGTGGCCGGGCAGCACGGCGCCGTTGGGGGGGGGATGTCCACCGTGGCAGGGGAGGCTTGGCCGTTGGAATTGGGTTCACCTGGCCAGCCGGGCTTCGCATCTGTAACCCGTTCGCAGTTCCCCTTGTTGCTGGGCTCCGCATCGATCCACAGGGGCACTTCATGCTGACCTTCGAAGCCTTTACCGGCATCAACAACGTGGTGCCCGAGCACCGCATGAAGGGCAACGACCTGCTCGATGCTTTGGACGTGGACATCGGGCTGACTGGCGAGATCACCCGGCGCGGCGGCTTCACCGAA
>CBIHQA010000310.1:0-5363 GCA_966211475.1 uncultured Neisseriales bacterium | reverse complement strand
GTGGACAGGGTGCGCGTCCAGCGGGCGACGGACGCCTTGTTCACGAGCGGGCCGAACACCGGCATCTTGAGCAGCAAGCGGTCCATCGTGCGCTGCATGTTCTCAGAGCGCTTCCACGATTCGAGGAAGAAATAGATGCCGCCCCCCAGGAAGCCGAAGATGGCCCACCAGTATTCGGTGAACACCTTGGACATGTTGATGACGAACAGCGTGGGGGCAGGCAGGTCGGCACCGAACGACTTGAAGACGTTCTCGAACACCGGAATCACGAACAGCATGATCACGACGATCACGATGAATGCGACCACGAGCACGGCCACCGGATAGATCAGCGCGGACTTGATCTTGTTCTTCAGCGCCATCGTCTTTTCCTGGTAGATGGCAAGGCGGTCGAGCAAGGCGTCGAGGATGCCTGCGGCTTCACCTGCCTCCACGAGGTTGCAGTACAACGAGTCGAAGTACAGCGGGTGCTTGCGGAAGGCCGAGGAGAGGCTGGTGCCCGTTTCGACATCGGTGCGAATGTCGGTCAGCAGCTTGGTCAGGCGGGGGTTGGAGCTGCCGCGGGCGACGATATCGAACGACTGCAGCAGTGGCACGCCGGCGCGCATCATGGTGGCGAGCTGGCGGGTGAAGACGGCAATGTCCTTTTGCTTGATGGAGCGGCCGCCGCTCGTGCGGCGTTTCTTCACCTTCTTGATCAGGATGCCCTGGCGGCGCAGCGAGGCACTGACCATGGCTTCGCCGCCCGCACGCATTTCACCGCGGACAACCTTGCCGTTCTTGTCCTTGCCTTCCCATTCGAAAACGAACTCTTTTTCTCTGACGGCTGCTGCAGTTGCCATGGTCTCTCCGGGAATGGAGGGTTCCCGCCCCGTTTAGGTTGTCGTTCGGTATTGTGCTGTTGGATGTGGGCGCATGGCGGCCCGTCATTCGTTGGTCGCGGCGATCACCTCTTCTAACGTGGTGAACCCGCCACGGACCTTCACCAGCCCGGACTGGCGCAAATCTCGAACGCCTTCGCGTTCGGCCTGGTCGGCGATGTCCATCGATGTTCCTTCGGCCAGGATGATTCGTTGGATCTCTTCCGTGACGGGCATCACCTGGTAAATGCCGACCCGGCCTTTGTAGCCGTTCGTGCAGGCGGAACAGCCTACGGCGCGATAGGGTTTCCAGGAGCCGTCCAGGTCGGCTTCCTTGTAGCCGGCTTTCAGCATCGCCTCGCGGGGGTAATCGGCCGGTGCCTTGCACGCTTCGCACAGGCGTCGGGCCAGGCGTTGCGCGGTGATCAACAGCACGCTCGAGGCGATGTTGAACGGGGCCACGCCCATGTTCAGCAGCCGGGTGAGGGTGGTGGGCGCATCGTTGGTGTGCAGCGTGGACATCACCATGTGGCCGGTCTGGGCGGCCTTGATGGCGATGTCGGCGGTCTCCAGGTCCCGGATCTCACCCACCATGATGACGTCCGGATCTTGCCGCAGGAACGATTTCAGGGCCGCGGAAAATGTGAGCCCCGCCTTGTCGTTCACGTTGACCTGGTTGATGCCCGGCAAGTTGATTTCGGCCGGATCTTCCACGGTGGAGATGTTGACGCCAGGCTGGTTCAGGATGTTCAGGCAGGTGTAGAGCGACACGGTCTTGCCGCTGCCGGTGGGGCCGGTCACAAGCACCATGCCGTAGGGGCGCGCGATGCATTTGAGCAGGCGCTCCTTCTCGATTTTTTCGTAGCCGAGGGCATCGATGCCGAGCTTGGCGCTGGACGAGTCGAGAATCCGGATCACGATCTTCTCGCCGAACAGCGTGGGCAAGGTGCTGACCCGGAAATCGATGGATTTGTTGCCGAACTTCAGCTTCATGCGGCCGTCTTGCGGAATGCGCTTTTCAGCGATGTCCATCCGTGAGATGACCTTGATGCGCGACGCCAGCTTGTCCTTGATCGCGATGGGCGGTTGCGTGATTTCGCGCAGCTCGCCGTCGACGCGAAAGCGCACGCGGTAGTGGAATTCGTAGGGCTCGAAGTGCAGGTCGGACGCGCGGGCGTTGATGGCGTCGATCAGCATTTTCTGCAGGAAGCGCACCACCGGCGCGTCTTCGACGTCTGCCGTGACTTCCTGGGTTTCCGGCGCCGCCGCTTCCTCTTCGCTGACGTCGAATTCGAAGTCGCCGCCCACGATGTTTTCGAGCGATTCCGCCGCGCTGATGCCGGCGCTCTCCAGCACCTTGGCGAGCTTGTCGTGCTCGAGGATGACCCACTCGGGCGACAGCTGCGTGGCGAACTTGATGCGCTCGATGGCTTCCTGGTCGGTGGGGTCGGCCCCGCCGATGAACAGGCGGTTCCCCCGCTTGCCCAGCACCAGCACCTGGTACTGCGTGGCCAGCTTGGCGTCGATCACGTTGCGCGGCAGGCGCTGCACGTCTACCGCATTGATGTCCATCACCGGCAGCGCCAGGGCATGCGACAGGGTGTGCGCGAGATCAGCCGGCGTGATGGCGCCGCCTGCGATCACTGCGGAGACGAAGGAGGCCTTGCGTTCCTTGGCGGACTTGACGAGGTCCTCGGCGGTCTTGGCGTTGAGCTTGCCCGCATGGACCAGGACCCGTGCAACGCCGGACAGCGACGACTGAGGGGCTTCGGCAATGGAATCCACGGGCACGGTTTGATATCACAAGATGAAATGGGGGATCGACCCATGATCGCCGATTCCCCCATCCCTTGTAAACCTCGCCCACTCCCGCGATGTGCGAGAAAAATCAGCTTCTGCCCATTGTTCGTCTGAAACAAAACGCTTCAAACCGTCCCATGGACCGCCGGGCCGGGCGCAAGTGATTTGCCTGGACCGCGGCCATGCCCGTCACTTGGGCGGGAGCCGAAGGAAAAGCCGTCCGTCCGCGGCACGTTCCACCTGCGCCTGGACCGCAACCGGCGTGCCGTTGGACGTGGGGTCGGGCGGCGGGACAAGCCCGGCCGGCACCGGCCCGCTCACATAGATGCAGGAGGTGTCGTCTACCAGCATCCAATCGGAGCGGGTGTGGGGCGGCCCCCCTTTGCATCCGCCCTTCCATCCGGCGTACCGGCCAGCCACGGTCACCGTGCGGCCGGCGGCGCCGTCGAGCACCTCGGTGACGGTCAACTGCCCGGCCGGGGCCGCCGGCGCGCCGGCGCTGCACGCCACGCACGACAGGGCCAGGCCCACAGCCCCGAATGCCGCGGCGAAGGAACGCAGCGGTTCCGAGCGGTCCTTGCTCACTTGTCGACCTGCTGGGGAAGGGCTTTGTCGAGCGGCTTTGGAAGCGACTGCTGCGGCTTCGCGCTTTCCTGCAGCGCACGCGTCGTGCGTTGAGCGTACAACCAGTCCCCATACGCGTTGGTCTTGATCATGCCGATGAAGTCGTTGAGCGTGGTGGACGGAGGAAGCTGCAGCGCGGGTGTGGCCGACATGGCGCGGGTGGCGATCAATTGGGGGGCCGTGTCGCCGTTGGTCGGGTCATAGCGGTACACCCGCACGTTGGTGCTCCCGCAGGTGGCGTGGCCTTTGCTGCAGCCGGCGAAGCGGACAAAGACGTCATAGGCGCCTTTTTCAAGCTGCGCGTTGGCCGTGTACGTTTCCTTCGTCTCGCCGGACTCCCAGGAATCGGGCGACGAGAAGCCATTGATCGAGGTGGGGCCGTAGGCAGGGCCTGCCCAGTTGCCTTGCGGTTCGTTGACCCGCAGGTCCAGATCGACGTCAGCGTTGTCCCATTCGATGCTGTAGGCAAAGGTTCCCGTCGTGGTGTCCTGAGTCGAACCGCCGCCGCCCGTGATCAGCGCATTGACGAAATCGCTCCACGACTGCTCGCCGGCCGGCACGGTGTTGCTGGAGGGGAAGGTCTTGTACTGGGTCAGTTCCGTCTGGGTCACGTTGTTGACGGATGGCAGGTAGATTGCAAGCCCGGACGAGTTGCCCACGGGCGCGTCGCCGTTGACCACGAGCACCTGGTTGGCCAGCACGGCGGCCTGAGCGGCAGCGGCCACGCCATTGGCCTGGTCGCGCACGGCTTGCACTCCGGAGCGTTGGGCGAGGCCCTTGGCGAAGCCGATCAGGTCGTGGTTCGCCGGATAGTCGTAGTGCGTCGAAGCGTCCCGGGCCGCCTGAATGTACACACGTTCGCCGGCCAGGTTCGCGATCATCGTCTTGGCCAGCGCCTTGATGCTGGTGTGCAGCGCGTCGACCTTGCTCAGGTCGATCGCCGAGATCGTCACGCTGCTGCGATTGACGGCGGTGTAGAAGTCGATGTAGTCCTTCGTGATGCCCTTGCCCAATGTGACGGCGTCTTGCGCGGGGTCGGCGATGAGCCGATTGATGATCTTGTCGTACGGGTTGCCCGTGCCGGGGATGTTTTCCTCGGAGGCCACCATCACCTTGGCAGCGCCCCGCAATTCGTAGGCCACTTCATACATCGCCATGAGGCAGGCGTCGAAGTTGACGAGGTCGACACCGCCGGCATCCTGCAGCGCCCACGCGATGTCCTTGATCGACATGATCTTGTCGTTCGCGGACGAATCGTGCAGAGCACCGCGCGTGACCTTGTCGGCCTTCCAGCCGCCGCCGTGGGACCACAGCACCACGGCGTAGTGGTCGGCCGGATAGTTCTGCTTGCCCCACTTGATGAAGTCAGACAGCGTCTGCTTGTTGCTCATGTCGACGTTCTGGCCCATCGTGGCGAAGTGGGTCCCGTGGTTGGAGACCGAGCCTCGCAGCGTGGTCGCGCTGGCCCCAGGCGTCTCCCTCGTGCTCTGGTCGAGCTGCACCACGACACGCACGTCGTTGCTGCTCTGCGCGGCCTTCATTTGGTTGACGTTGAGGGTCGCCATGTCGCTGAGGTCGTTCTCAGCCGCCATGTAGACGAGGTAGGTCCACTTGGCGCGTGCACCGCCACTGCCCCCATCGCCACCGCTGGTGCCGTCGCCATTGCTGGCCGTGTCGGAGCCGCCTCCGCCGCCGCACGCGACGAGCATCATGCCCACGCACAACCCGGCCAGACCTTGGAAAATTCGGTGACGCATCCCGCGCCAGCCGCTAGACGCGGTGACTTTCATTGCTTCTATCCCTGTTAAAAAAATCACGGATTCACAGGGTTTGGCATTCTGAAGGCGTCTGTTCAGCATGCCGCCCCCCCGATGGGTGTTTGTGGTAAGGAAATGCGTCGCCCGGGGCGCGTTCATGGCAACGCACCGCGCGCTGCGGCGGCAGCGGGCGGTGCGGTGGGATGAATCAGCGATGAACAGGCCCTAGCGGGCCGGCGGGCGGCTAGCAAGCCTTCGGCACGCCACCAACGGGCGGCCTACCAATGGTGATGGCCACCACCGGCGGCCCCGTCTTGAGCGA
>CBIHQA010000309.1:0-5371 GCA_966211475.1 uncultured Neisseriales bacterium | reverse complement strand
GAAAACCCTTGCAACACCACCACGCCGACCACGATCAGCGTGATGCCGACCAAGGCGGCCACATCCGGCACCTGACGGTAGAACAGGATGCCGGCCAGCGTGACCAGCACGATGCCACTGCCCGCCCACACCGCGTAGACCATCCCCACCGGCAGCAGGCGAACCACCATCCCCAGCAGGTAGAACGACACGGCATACCCGACGATCACCGCCCCGGCGGGCAGCCAACGGGTAAACCCGTCGGATGCCTTCAGGCTGGTGGTGGCGATGACTTCCGACACGATGGCGACGGCGAGCATCAGATAGGCGTTCATGATCTTCTCCTGACTGCGGACTACGGCTTGGATGACCAAATCCTACGCCGCCGATTCCGATAGAAGAAAGATAGGTTCCATCTTAGAATCAGATGGATGGACTGGAACCTCGATCAGATCGACACCTTCATCGCCGCCGCCGAGGCAGGCTCCTTCTCCGCCGCCGCCCGGCGATTGGGCAAGGCGCAATCGGCAGTCAGCACAGCCATCGCGCTGCTGGAAGCAAGCCTCGGCCTCACCCTGTTCGACCGCAGCGCCCGCATGCCGGTCCTCACTGAAGCCGGTCATACGCTCCTGGCCGAAGCCCGCGAGCTGTCGCGGCAGTGTCGCTACTTCGAGAACCGCGCGCTGGCAATGAACAGCCAGGCGCCGGGCCGCTTTTCGATCGCACTGGACGAGGGTCTGCCCTACCCGCCCGCACTCGCCATGCTCCAAGCGCTGGCCGAACCCTTCCCCCAACTGGAACTCACCGTTTGCATGGGCTCACCCAGCGACGTACGCGGCTGGCTGCTCGCCGGGCAAGCCGATGTCGGCCTCGCCTTCCGGCGCGGCGCGGAGGACGCGGCGCTGGAATCCGAACCGGTCGGCGCGGTCCCCCGGGTGGTGGTGGCAGGCGCCAGTCATGAATTGGCCCAAACCCCGCATATCGACCGGCGAGCCCTGGCACGTCACCGCCAGTTGCTGCTGACGCCGCGCTTCACCCAGGACGAGGCCGACGAGCAGATCAGCCCACAGCTCTGGCGCGCCGACAGCCTCTACACCGTAGCCGAGCTCGCCGCCCTCGGGCTGGGTTGGGCCGTGCTGCCGCTCAACATCGCCCGCTTCCCCACCCTTGACGCCCGGCTGGTGCAGCTACAGGTGACCGACCTCGCCTTTCCGGCGCTAGAGGCGCGGCTGCACTGGCGGGCGGGTCAAGGGACGGCACCGGTGCTCGCTTGGTTGCGGCGCTATCTAGCGAATGCGATTTTCGCGAGGGAATGAGGAGAAGGTCGTAGGGCGCAATCCCACGAGGGGACTTGCTTCGCGGCGTAAGCTAGCGCATTGCGCCGGATTGGAGGCGGCAAGTCCCTCCGAGGTTGAATCACCGAGAATACGACGCAATGCGCTGCGCTTATTGCGCCCTACGGATGCGATAGATGGTGTAACGATCACGGATGGTTGTATACCACCCGGGGTCCCCGTCGAGGAGCCGGGTTTTGCCCGTTTACGGGCGGGGTTTCGGCGAGGACTGTCTGAGTCCCAACGGGGCGAGTTCCGCAGCCGCCGACCGGAAACGGGCAAAACTCGGGTAGCCCGAAGGGCCGACGACTCGGGGTCGCCTTTCTTTGCTTACTTTCTTTGGCGAAGCAACGAAAGTGAGTCGGCAGGCCGTGCGCCAAGTCCTTAGCGGCTTGCCGCTTAGAACTGGCCATGCAGAGCTAGAACTCCGGCACCAAATGCGCTTGGTTGCGCGAAGCGCTGAACCACATCGCGCCCCCTACCCCACCACCAACCGATATCCCACCCCAGTTTCCGTCAGCAGATACGACGGCCTAGCCGGATCAACCTCCAGCTTCTGCCGCAGATTGCCCATGTAGATGCGCAGATAGTGGCTGCGCTCGACATGCGACGGCCCCCATACCTCGCGTAGCAGCTGGGTGTGCGTCATCACCTTGCCGGCGTTGCGGGCGAGGGTAACCAGCAGCCGGTATTCGATGGGGGTGAGGTGGACCACCTCGCCCGACCGGGTGACACGACGGTTCAGGTAGTCCACCTGCACTTCACCGAAGCGGAATTCCGGTTCGGCCGACTCCTGTGCGGCGGGGGCGCGGCGGCGCAGGTGGGCACGGATACGGGCCAGCAGTTCGGGGCTGCCGAAAGGTTTGACCAAGTAGTCGTCGGCGCCGGCATCCAGCGCCTCCACCTTCTGGTGTTCCTCGCTGCGGGCGGACAGCACGATCACCGGCACCGAACACCAGTCGCGCAGTTCGCGGATCACCTGCACGCCGTCGATGTCCGGCAGGCCGAGGTCGACGATCACCAGGTCGGGCTGGCGGGTACCGGCTTCCACCAGCCCCTGCCGGCCGGTATCGGCTTCGAACACGCGCATACCTTCGGCTTCCAGCGTGGCGCGCAGGAAGCGGCGGATCTGTTTTTCGTCCTCGATCAGGACGATGTGGAGGGCAGGTTCGCTCATGGTTCGGAATCGTCGAAGGCCGGCGCGTCCTCGTCGGTGGCCGGCGGCTGGCCCTGCGGCAGGGTGAAGACGAAGCGTACACCACCCTCGGGCGGCGATTTCGCCCGGATGCGCCCGCCGTGTGCTTCGACGATGGCACGGCAGATCGCCAGGCCCAGGCCGACGCCGGGTTGGGCGGACTCCGGGTCTCCGCGGGTGAACTTGTCGAAGATGCGTTCCTGCATGCTAGGCGGCAGGCCGGGGCCAGCGTCTTCGACCCAGATCCGGACTTCGTCGCCTGCTACCGACGCACCGATGCCGATGCGGCAGTCGGATGGCGTGTACTTGGCGGCGTTCTCCAGCAGGTTGCACAGCACCCGTTCGATCAGCACCGCATCGAACTCCAGCAGCGGCAGCGGCGGCAAGGCGAGGTCGACCGGACGGTCGCCCAGCCGGTAGGCCTCCGCTTGCAGGGCGCTGCCGACGACTTCCTCCAGCATCTGCCAGTCGCGGTTCAACGTGACGCCGCCGGCGTGCAGGCGCGCCATGTCGAGCAGGTTGGAAATGAGGCCGCTCATGCGCAGCGCTTCTTCCTGCACGCCGTCGACCAGCTCGCGACGGGTGTCGGGCGCCAGTGGTTGCGGACCGGCCAGGGTGCTGGACAGGCCAACGATGGCGGTAAGCGGGGTGCGCAGGTCGTGCGACAGGGCGGACAGCAGGGTGTTGCGCAACCGTTCGGACTCCATCGCCACCAGCGCATCCTGCGCCACTTCCACGTAGTGGACCCGCTCCAGCGCCTGGGCGATTTGGGCGGTGAAGGTGTCGAGCAGCTGCCGCAGCTCCGGCTGGGCCAGCCGCAGGTCGTCGTCCATGGCGATGGCGAGCACGCCGCGCACCCGCATCGGCGCGCGCAGCAGCAGGTACTGGATGGTGTCCGCATCGGTGGGCAGCGCGGCGTCCGGATCGTCGTAGCAACGCTGGGCGATGATCAGGTCCGGCTCGGTCAGCGCATGGTGGTCGTCGACATCGGTCAGCACAGTAGAGAGGCGTTCGCTGGCATCCGGCAGCAGCAGCGCGGTGCGAGCCTGGAACACCTCATGCAGGTGACGGGTGGCAATCTCCGCCACCTGCGCCTCGGTCAGCGCGGCGGACAGCGCCTTGCTCAGCGCGAACAGGGCCGCCGCACGACGCTCCCGCTGGCGGGCCAGGTCGGCTTGGTAGCGCAGGTTGGCAGTGAGGTTGCTGATCACCAACGCCACCGCCAGCATGATGGCGAAGGTCAGCAGGTATTGGGTGTCGGCCACCGACAGCGAGTAATGCGGCGGCACCAGAAAGAAATCGAAGGCTGCCACGCTGAGCAGCGACGTCAGCACCGCGGGGCCGCGGCCGAGTTGCATGGCCACGCCGACCACGGCCAGCAGGTAGAGCATGATCAGGTTGGCCGGGTCCAGCAGCCGGGCCAGCGCGAGCGCCAGGGCAGTGGTCGCGGCGGCGGCCACGCTGGCGGCGGCATAGCGCCAGACCATGCCAAGGGGCTCGAAGCGCGCGACCGTCCGGGCAGCGAGCCGGGGCCGGATGCGAGAGGCGATACGGGTGGGGGGCGGTGCGTCCAGTGCCGGCCGGCTGGCGATGCGCTTGAGGCCCAGCTCCCGCAGCGCCAGCAGCGTGCCGGGCCGGAAGGGGGAGGACGTGCCGTCGACCGGATTGCCCTCTGAGGGCGGATTGACCCACTCCACCTCGTCGGCCCGGTCGAACAGGCGATCCGGCACGGTCTCCACCGCCCGGGCACCGGTGATCTGCTTGACCGCATCGTTGAGGCTGTCGAGCTGCTGCAGGTCCAGCGTGGTGTAGACGTCGATGCCGGCGGCCAGCAGCGCTTCCACATCCTGCCAGCGGTGCCGGTAGCGGGTACCGGCCGGGTTGTGGCGGGCCAGTTCGTCGACCACCAGTAGCGCTGGCCGGCGTTGCAGGATGGCATCCAGATCGAGGGCGGCCGAGGCTTGTTCCGCCCCGGCAGGCAGGGCTTCCAGCCCGGTCAGTAGGCGGGCGGTCCCGGCGCTGCCGTGAGTCTGCACGGCCACCGCCATCACCCGTCGGCCGCTGGCCTGCTGGGTGCGCGCCGCTTGCAGCATCCGGTAGGTCTTGCCGACGCCGGGGCCGGCCCCGAAGAAGATCTTCAGGCGGCCTGGGGGCATCGGCAAGGTAGCTTGAGCGGTCATGCCGAGATTCTAGCCGGTCCCGCGCCGAAAACCGCCGCCCTTACAGCTCCACCACCGTCCCCAGCTCCACCACCCGGTTGGTGGGGATGCGGAAGAAGTCGGTAGCCTTGGTGGCGTTCTTGGCCATCCAGGCGAACAGCCGCTCGCGCCATTGCGCCATGCCCGGCGCCTTGGTGGCGACCAGCGTCTCGCGGGTCAGGAAGAAGGAGGTCTCCATCATGTCGAAGGACAGGTGGTGATACTCCGCGCAACCGTCCAGGATCGCATTGACGTCCGGTTCTTCCTTGAAGCCGTAAATCGCCTCCACCCGCCAGAAGCCGTGGCCGAGCGGTTCCACCCGCAGCCGGTCGATGTCCGGCACGTAGGGAATATCTTCGGTGCTGATGGTCAGCAGCACATTGCGCTCGTGCAGCACCTTGTTGTGCTTCAGGTTATGCAGCAGCGCGTGCGGCACGCCGGTCTTGTTGCCGGTCATGAACACGGCGGTGCCGCTGGCCTGCATCGGCGGGTTGGGGGCGACCGCCTGCAGGAACAGGTCCATCGGCATTGCATCGTCCTGCAGGCGCTTGAACAGGATTTCGCGGCCGCGCTTCCAGGTGGTCATCAGCAGGAACACCACCGCGCCGATGGCGAGCGGCAGCCAGCCGCCTTCCAGGATCTTCAGCGCATTGGCGGCCAGGAAG
>CBIHQA010000308.1:0-5381 GCA_966211475.1 uncultured Neisseriales bacterium | reverse complement strand
TCGCGGGTTTCCTGCGCATCGGTGGCGATCAGCACCTGTTCTTCGAGCAGGCGCAGCAGGTGCGGTGCGTAGGGCCACGATTCGGTGAATTCGCGGCGTTTGCGCTCCTGCTCGGCGGGCGGCACGTCGAGCAGACGGAAGGATTCGGCGACGTGCTGCGCGACCAGCGATTCGATGGTGCCGCTCGCGATCTGCAAGCGGTTTTCGAACAGGCGGTGCAACAGCATCCGGCGGCGATCCTGCTGGATGCGCTCGGCGCTGCCACCTGCCTTGAAGTCGACGGCGACCGGGTTGACGCGATGTACCTGCTGGTAGGCGTCGCTGCCACCGTTGCGCACCGAGATCACCAGCACCAGCAGGTCGGGGCGCTCTTTGGCGATCTCCGAAAGAATCTGGATAAACGTGAACGCCCAGTTCCTCCACGGATACTGTTTGGAGTTGGTGAGCCCGTCGTACCACGTCTGGAACTCGTCCAGCAGCAGCATCGTCGGCTTGTTCTCCAGCAGCTCGATGATGAGCTTGTCGGACGGGATTTCTGTTTTGGACGCGCCTTGGCCCTCCCACTTGCCCTTGATGAAGGTGCCGTGCGGATGGTTCTCGAACAGCACGTCCCAGAGGAACTTGTAGCGGTGGCGGTGCAGGCTCTCGCCGATGACGTGCATCCCGTCGCGCAGCGCGATTTTGCCGATGCTGGGCTCGGCCAGCGTGGTGGCCCAAGCGTTGAGCCACGCGCCAGTCGAGGTTGGGTCGGTGACCGCGTGGTAGAGCGCGGCCATCAAGTGCGACTTGCCGAGGCCGCGTTCGCCGATCACGACCACGGGGCGCCCCTGATTGGGGCCGACCGCCTCGATGCCTTTCAGCAGGTCGTGCGTGGGATAGGTGATCTCCAGAAACTGCTTGGCCGCGATCTGGGTCGCACCGGTGTGCTGGTCGTTGGACAGCTCGATGGCTGTGCCCTTGAGGCGCTTGCCTCGAAATTCATCACGTAGCGTCAGTCCGAGCATTACTTCCGATCCCCCTTGTTCGATGTCCCGCTCGCGGCGCGCTCGGGCTTGCCAGCCGATTGCTGCTTGATCCAGCTTTCGATGTCGCTGCGCGAGAACCGCCACGTCCCGCCGAGCTTGAACGCGGGTATCTCTCCGCTCGCTGCGAGCCGATAAATCGTGCGCTTGCCTGCCTTCAGGTAGGCCGCAACCTCGTCCAAGGTCAGGATGTTGCCATCAGGCTCTGCCATTGCTGTTCCTATGTAGACATTGAATTCTGATTGCCAAGTCTTGCAAATTGTCCCATGGAACTGCGGCCGACCAGCCAAAACTATCGTGCCGTTCTCGGCCGACAGCCGGGGTGGCATGTTTGGCTATTTCCTGATGCCCGTTGCAGGTGCTGGCGGGCTGGGGCACCACCTTGCCCAAGCGCCTAGGTGTGAAGCTTCAATAGGTTGTATCCGGTGTTCATCCGGGCTGGGTTTGAGAGACTGGAAATCGCCAAACCCCCAGTCCTTAAGGAAGCCAGCCGGATGAACAGCCATAAGCATGCCCGATTGACCTACGCACGCCGTTTGGAGATGGTCAGACAGATGACAGAATGTGGCGTCAGCGCCAGCGGAGCGGCCAGCGCGCACGGCGTGACGCCGCCCACGGCCAGGAAATGGCTGGGGCGCTACCTGGCCGGCGGCCAGGCTGCGCTCGCCGATGCGTCCTCGCGCCCGGCGCACTCGCCGCGAACCATCGAGCCGGCCAAGGCGCTGCTTATCGTGGAGCTGCGTCGCCGTCGCATGCTGCAAGCGCGCATTGCGCGCAGCGTCGGCGTCTCGGCCTCGACGGTGAGTCGTGTGCTGGCGCGCGCCGGGCTGTCCAAACTCAGTGATCTGGAGCCGCCCGAGCCGGTGGTGCGCTACGAGCGCCAAGCGCCGGGCGAGCTGCTGCACATCGACACCAAGAAGCTCGGGCGCATCGTGCGCCCGAGCCACCGCGTGACGGGCAACCGGCGCGACTCGGTCGATGGTGCGGGCTGGGAGACGCTGTTTGTGGCCGTGGACGACCATGCCCGTGTGGCCTTCACGGCCATGCACCCGGATGAGAAGAAGGAGCAGGCGGTCGCGTTCCTTCGCAGCGCCGTGGCCTACTACGCTGCCCTGGGCGTGCACGTGCAGAGGCTGCTCACCGACAACGGCGCAGCCTTTCGATCGCGCGAGTTCCGTCAGGCCTGTCTGGAGTTGGACATCAAGCACAGCTTCACTCGTCCCTACCGACCGCAGACCAATGGCAAGGCCGAGCGCTTCATCCAGTCGGCACTGCGCGAGTGGGCCTATGGCTGGACCTACCAGAGCTCGGCCCAGCGCACCCAGGCCCTGGCTCACTGGCAGCACCACTACAACTGCCACCGCCCGCACAGCGGCATCGGTGGCATGCCGCCCATCTCCAGACTCAGCTCAGCAAGAAATAACCTCTTGACGCTTCACACCTAGGGCCTTCCGTTGGAAGCCCCGGCAAGACGGAGCCAGTCCCCGATCAACCCCGCGCCAGCTTGTTAATCCGTCGCATCTCTGCCAACTCCGCATTCAGCGCCTGTGTCAACTCGCGCAGTTGCGCCCGGTGCCCGCCCTGCCATGCGTTGCGCGACGCCGTCGCCTTACCCTCGGGTGTTCGTGGGCCGGTGCTTTGCTTCCACGGTTGCCATTGCCGGATCAGCTTGGCCTGCCGCTGCCTGCGCTCCAATGTCCAGGGTGTTGCCATACTGGTGCTCCAATAGTTCGTTTTGGTGACTTTGATTTTTCCCCGCGCTCGCGGGCGTGCCGTTGTTGACCTGCTGGGGGCCGTTGGCAATGTTGGCTTGCTTGATGTAAGGCATGGGGTTCTTCATCAATGCCAGGGTCTCCGCCGTTGCGCGAGCCTGGGACTGCGCCTTGAGTGCCAGCCGCATCAGCACCTCGATGCCCTTGAAAGATTCCTGCCGCCCTGAGCGTTGCGCCAGGTTGTTGAACAGTGCATCCAAGGTCAGAAACTGGTGGGTCAGTACGCGCTCAAACCGGCCCATGTCCCCGGCTACGGTGTCATCCCCGGCCTTGCGCATCGCGGCCAGCAGCTCCGTCACTCCCAGCTCTTTGCCACCGCCTGCATAGGCTTGCAGCGTGATTGCCGTGAGTGCGCCGTCGGTTGCCAGCGCAGCCAGCTTTTCGGAATGGTTGTCATCGGGCTGCACTTCAACCCGCAATGCATTGGGATCAGGTGGGGTTTTGTCCTTGCCCTTGGTGTTTTTGGTGGTTGCCATGGTCTATCCCTTCAAGTCTGAATTCATGCTGCTGTAGGCCGTCCAAAGTTCCAAGCCCGTAGCGCAGCGCTCCCCGTAGCTCCTGCCTGCGCACTGGCACGCTCTGCATTGCTGGTGGTGGGCCAGATAGGCGCGATCCAACTCCCGCCACGTCGGGCCGGATGGTGTTGGGGCCGGGGCTGTCGCTGGCGCAGGTTCGGATGTCGGGGCCGGTGGTGCAGCGTCAGCGATCGCGCCCATGGGCAAGCGTGCATCCTCATACCCGTGGCAGCGCTGCAATGTCAGCACCAGGTCGCGGGCCAGGTCAGCTTGCACGCCAGCCGCCCGCGCATTGCCGCAGCGGTAGGAGCCTTCGCCGCGCAGGTGTCGGCACTCCAGGCACAGCCGCCGGTCGTCGTCATCCCGATCCCGGTTCACCAGTCTGTCGGCCAGGCGCTCGGCATCCTGGGCCGATGCACCACGCTGGCAGAACAGGGCTTGCCGCGCCATGAGGGTGTCGAGTTCCTGCCCGTTCATGGCGCTGCTGTGCGGCCAGGCCCAGCGGTCGGGGTCGATGGCTGGCACATTCGCCGCCGGGGTTTCCGGGTTCGCCACAGCCCCGTCGATTTTTTGAAAATGCCCCTGGGGGCAGGCTACGAAACCTACAAAACCCCCTTCCGGGGTGTCTTGGGTGGGTTTCGTAGGTTTTGTAGCCCCTGTTCCTGGGGTGTTGTGAATTTTTAGGCGCGCAAGCCAGGTGCTCATGCTTTGCCCCCTGCCAGCAGTGCCGGATGGATCAGGTAGCGCTCGCTGGGCCTGCCGCCTGCCGATCCCGTGGGGGCAGTCTCGCGTGCCAGCCAGCCGTAATCGGCCAGCAGTTCCGCCGCCTTGCGCACGCTGCCCACCGAATTCAATCCGGCCCAGCTTTTGACAGCCACCAGCCGGGGCGTGAACGACTCCCACAGCACCCCGTCGCCGTCGCACAGCTTGCCGCCCTTGATCTTCGCCAGCAGCGCATGGGCGCCGGTAGTCTCCGGTATCAGTGCTGCCGCATACAACCGCTCGGCATGGGGGCGTAGGTGCTCGGCCCATGCCAGCGCCCGAATCAACTCGCGCTCATGGATCACGCCGCCGCTGTCGGGCGTGTCCACCAGCGCAAAGATCAGCGCCAGCGCCGGGATCAGCTTGCGCCACTTCGCAAGGTGCGACACCAGCGCCGGATGCAAATCCTCTCCCCGAATGCCGGTCTCGAACGGGAGCAGCCACTCATAAAAAATGGCCTGTGCCTCGGAACTGAATCGCCATTCCTGCGGATCATCATCGGTCGCGGGCAGCAACCCATTCAGGCGCTCAAACACGGCCCATGCAGCCTGTTTGGCGGGCGTGTCTGGCCAGCGATCCACCAGCTTGAATTCCCGCTCCACGTCGGGCCATACCGCAAGGCCAAATCGTTGCAACAGGCCATCGTCGCCTGCGCCGCCATTCACCGCCTCGCGTACATAGCTCTGCACCTTGCCCGGTTGAATGCCGCCCAGCATCGCCATGCAGACACGGGGCACATAGCTGTGCCCGCGCCCGATCCGATCCACCGCATGTCCTTGGTTGCCGTCGTAGCCGGTCAGGTAGAAACCGCGTGCGCCTTCCTGCCACTGCCTGTCCATGCTGCACAGCAGGCCGTGGACTTCATCGCGGTACACCAGCAGGCCCCACGGGTTTTCCACCAACAGGTCGGCCAGCGCTTCCACCGTGCTGTCGTTGACAACGTAGCGCCGCATGGTCGGCTCGGTGGGCTGGCCGGTGGGGGTCAGCAGCGCACGGGCTTTGGCGGGGTCTTTTGCCGCCACAGCCGCCGCCTGCTTTTCGTTCGCCTTGCCTGCCAGCTCGGCCACCTTGGTGTCGAGTTCCCATGCGTCATGCGCCGCCTGCCATTGCTCGCGCTCGGTCGATTCCAGTCGGTGCAGGGGCTTGAGCACCTCGCCCAGCGCCGGGGACTTCATCACGCCCGGGCGGCCCACGATCAGCCCCCACAGATTGGGCACTACGCGCCAGTCATCATGCTGCTTGGGGGCCACCACGGCCCGCGCACCGATCAGGCCAGACAGTGCAGTGATGACCCCGACAGCCGGGAAGTC
>CBIHQA010000307.1:0-5382 GCA_966211475.1 uncultured Neisseriales bacterium | reverse complement strand
GCTCTGCATCGCCCAGTTCTAAGCGGCAAGCCGCTAAGAACAAGGGCAGACCGCCTGCCGGCGGGAGAGCCTCGCTGCGCTCGTAAGGTGGGTGTTGGAAGCGTTGGCGGGTTACGGCCGCATGCCACCAATGGTGAAGCCGCCGTCCACCGTGATTTCCTGCCCGGTCACGAAGGCGGCGTCGTCCGACAGCAGCCAGGCCACCGTGCCCGCCACGTCGTCCGGCGTGCCGTTGCGCTTGAGCGGCGTGTGAGCGGCCAGCCGGGCGACGAAGCCCGCATCCAGCGCGTCGTCGGCCATCGGCGTCAGGATGATGCCGGGGTTGATGGCGTTGACGCGCAGCTTCCGATGGCCCTGTTCCACCGCCAGGGTGCGGGTCATGGCCAGTAGTCCGCCCTTGGTCGCGGCATAGGCGGCGGTGCCGGGCATCACGTCCCGCGCGGTCCAGGAGGCGTTGATCAGGATCGCGCCCCCTTCCAGCCACGGCAGGCAATGCTTGATGGTGTGGAAGGTGCCGAGCAGGTTGGTGGCGATCACCTCTTCGAACAGATCGGTGCCCGTTTCTGCAAACGGCGTGAACTGGCCCAGCACACCAGCGTTGGCGAACAGACCATCCAGCCGGCCGAAGCGGTCGGTGACTTGCCGCACCAGGGTGATGACAGCCGCTTCGTCGGCAATGTCGCAGGCCATCGCGATGGCCTTGCCGCCTTCCGCTTCGATCTCACGTACCAAGTCTTCCAGCGGGGCGGCGCGTCGGCCGGTGACGACGACCTGCGCGCCTTCCTGGGCGAGACGGCGGGCTGCCGAGCGGCCCATGCCGGTACCGCCGCCAGTGACCAGGACAACCTTGTTTTCGAACCGTGCTTGCATCTTGAATCACTCCAATCGGTGGTTTGTATTGCGGGGTGTGTTGAAAGCACGGCGATTGTAGTTATCCAATCATGGGTAAATAATTGGCGAATCAGTTGAATCATTTGAAAGTAAAGTCAGTAAATGGATCTGTTCCGCGCCATGCAAGCCTTCATGGAAACGGTGAAGACCGGCTCGATGAGCGCGGCGGCCGCCAAGCTCGACCTGTCGCCGGCCATGGTCGGCCAGCACATCGCCGCGCTGGAGTCGCGGCTGGGCACCCGGCTGCTCAACCGCACCACCCGCCGGCAAAGCCTTACCGACTTCGGCGCGAGCTATGCCGAGCAATGCCGCGACATCCTGGAGCGGGTGGCCGTCGCCGACGAGGCGGCGGAGGCCGAGCAGACGAAGATCCAGGGCCGGTTGCGCATCACTGCGCCGACCTCCTTCGGGTCGGAGGTGCTGGCGCCCGCGCTGGGTCGCTACCGCGACATCGCCCCCGAGGTGACGCTGGACATCACGCTGACCGACCGCAACGTCGATCGGGTGGAGGAGGGCTTCGATCTCGCCTTCCGCGTCGGCCCGCTGGCCGACAGCGGCCTGATCGCCCGGCCGCTCGCTCCCTATCGGATGATGATCTGCGCGGCGCCTGCCTACCTGGCCCGCGCCGGCATGCCATCCCACCCGTCAGCGCTGTCGCGGCATGAGGCCGTCGGCTTCTCGCTGGCCGCGAACTCGCCTTGGAAGCTGTCGAAGGGGGACGAACTGGTGGAGGTGACCCCTTCCCACACCATCGCCATCAACAACGGCCAGGCGCTACGGGCCGCCGCCTGCGCGGGCCTCGGGGTGGTCATGCAGCCGGCCGCGCTATTGCAGCCGGAGGTGGAAGCCGGGCGGCTGGTCCCGCTGTTTGCCGACTGGCAGCTACGGCAGCGCCCGATGTGGCTGCTGTACCATCGGGACCGCCGCATGACGCCCCGGTTACGCAGCTTCGTGTCGTTTGCGGTCAGTGAATTCGGCGCCGACAAAGACAGCGGCCCGGACGAGGTTCCATCGCCGTAGTCAGTGCTCTGCCTGCCGCCGCAACCATGCCAGCGCCGCCGGCGGCAGCGGAACATGCTCCGCCAGCACATGGGCCAGCAGCAGCTGCCGGTCGCGCTGTTCGCCCAGTTTGTCCTGCCAACGGTGGGCACGCTCGGCGCGGGCTGTCCAGCGGCGGCAGAGCAGGTCGCCCCAGGCTTCGGCCTGGTAGCGTAGCCGTTTGGCCAGCAGGCGGAAGGCGTGGGCTGCATGGTTGTCGCCGGGCGTGTGGCGCCAATGGCGCCGGGCGGCGCGATAGCGTCGGCGGGTCTTCCGCAGGGTGCGGCGCAGGGCGTGTTCCAGGATGGATTCCGGGGTGGCGAGCAGCAGGTCGGTAGCCAGTTCGATCTCGCGCAGAGGCGTCGTCAGCGTCTCCATCTGCCGGTACAGCTGCTGCCGGCCGTCGAGCAGGGCGGCCGATTCCTGCTGGCGCCATGCAGCAAAGACGGCGTTGTCGGCCTGGCTGGCAGCCCGGGTCAGCCAGGCCAAGCGGACTTCGCGGTCCCGCCAGGCATTGCTGGTGCTAGCGGACTCCCCTAAGGCATTCAAAGATGGCCGTAGCACGTCCCCGCCCGGTAGAGCACACAAGCCATGCAGCAGGCTGCGTAGCTGCCGTAGGGCAACCCGCACGTCGTGCAGTGACTCCACATCGGCTGGGTCGAGCAGCCGCTGTCGGGCAGTTCGGACGGTGGCAAGCTGCGCCGTCAGTCGTTGGCGCAGCGTCTGGTTCAGGGTGGGCACGCGGGCCTTTCGCGATCACGGCACCCGCTAACGATGAGAGCGGCGGGGCGGTCGCGTCAAGGTCCGGGCTGCATCAGTGCCGAGCGCGTTCCTTCTGCCATTGCGCGTAGCAATCGGGGCCGCAGAAATGCCGTACGTAATCATCGGCATCGGTCCGCATCGCCACGGAGCGCGGGATGTCCTTGCGGCAATAGCCGCACTGCACGTAGCCGCCGGCTTCTTGCTCCTGGGTGCGGATCTTGTTGCGCGGTGGCGTGGGGCTGAATTTCTCGTCTTTCACCGACATGGCGGGGTCCTCATTGCGGTTTCGGGCCAGTAAACCGAAGCAGCATCCATGCCGCGCAAAGCGTCTCGCAATTCATACAGACTCTTGTAAAAAATACCTGCCGTGACCGGTCTGCCAGACACGGCGCCGAATCCGGGATCCAGCAGTGCGACCCTGCCAGAACGAGCGCTGGTGCGGTATCCGGGGCCGGTGTTCAGGGCGTGGGGTGGGGATTCGGCATGGATGTTGCTGCAAACCCGGCAATGCCGGCCATCCGGGGCGGCAGAGTGATTTCTTCCATTCCGTAAGGAGTTCGACATGCCTACCAGCAAACGTCCGGAAGACGAAAAGCGTCAACAGCAACAAGCCGGTGATAAGGGCGACAAGGAGCGGAAAGAATCCCGTTCCGGCAGCCAGGACAACAAGAACCAGAGTTCCGGCCAGCAGCGTGATCGCGAGCGCAATCGTTAAGTAAATGCGCCGCACCGGTCTGGCATGTACATCGTGCCAAGTCCGTTTCGGCAAGTTGCTTGAGCGTCGGATTGACGCATCACGAGCCACGCTATCGCCCCCTCCCGGCCTTTGGGCCGGGTGCGGGGCATCCCATTTGATACCAGTGGTTGCGCTGACAGGAGGCCGCCGTGCAGATCGCCATGCAGATCGGGTCTTCCGTGACAGACATCCGGACCTATCGAGGTCCGCGCCATCCGTCGATCCGGTGGAGCGCCATTGCCGCCGGGCTGGTGGTGGGGTTGGCTGTGCAACTGCTGTTTGCGCTGTTCGGGGCCGCCGCCGGCTTATCGGTGCTGGACCTGATCAGCGATACCGCCGCGCAGACGCTGCCCGCCTGGGCCGGTCTGTGGCATGCGTCCGCCACCCTGATGGCGACGTTTGTCGGTGCCTATGTTGCCACCCGCCTGTCCGGCCTGCGCCGTAGCAGCGACGGGGTGTTGCAGGGCTGCGTGACCTGGGCGGCCCTCTGCCTGCTGTTGTCCCTGGTGGTGGTCGGCTCGGCGGGCATCCTCAGCCGGTCCGCGCTGGAGAGCGCCCAGGCGGCGGCGGTCGTGTATCGGGCCGATTTGCTCGCGCAAGCGCCGATGGTCGACCGGCTGGAGGCGCTGGTGCTCGGCAATGCTGTCCTCAGTCCGGCGATCCAGCTGACGGCGGAGCGCCTGACGCCGTTGGCGGAGCGCGTCGAACTCGGCGACCGCGATGGGGCAATCCGCTACCTTGGCGACGTGTTCAAGGTTGGACACGAAGCCGCCACCACCATCGTCGACCAAGCCATCATCCTGTCCGGCACGGTGCCCAAGCGCCCGCCGGATGCCCGGCTGCGTGTCGCGCAAGTGGTCAGGACGACGGCCCTGGCGAGCTGGTGCCTGCTTGCCAGCGCGGCGTTGTCGTTGCTGACCGGCATTGGCGGCGGCGTGGCCGGCGCCCGTGCAGCCCGCCGGCAAACCCTGAGCCCCCTCTGGATGCAAGCGCGGCCGGCGGCTTGAACCTGTTGCCATCGCACCGCCACCGCGAGACGAGAGGTAAACGATGAATCATCCACTTGATCCCCCACCCCTCGACCCGCCGCCGTATGATCCGGCGCCTTTTGACCCTTCCCCCTTCCGTCCGGCGTTGCCGTCCGGCCCCCATCCGGGACGGGATCATTCCCATGGGCGAGGTTGATCCCGCTTTATCGACGCGCTCCGGCGGTGGTCATCCGGGCAGACGCAGGCTGTGTTGGCAGCTGTTGCGGGGGCTGCCCGGCTTCGCCGTATTGCTTACCGCTTGTGCGTCGCCGCCGGAGGTGCCAACCGCCAATCCGCTGCCGGTGGCGGAGTTGCGGGTCGTTACCCCACAGGGCGACGTGCTCCACCGCTCCACCGCGTCGGTCGCCCGCGCAGCAGAGAAGGGGCTGCCCACCGACCTGCTGCAATACCACTTGGCCTACATGGAGCGGCTGGCCAGCCCGCCGCTGGTTGCCGGCAACCAGGTACGCTTACTGATCGATGGCCCCGCCACCTACAAGGCGATGTTCCAGGCCATCAGCGAGGCGCACGACCACATCAACCTGGAAACCTACATCCTCGACGACGACGAAGTCGGCCGGAAGCTGGCCGCCCTGCTGGCGCAGAAACAGGCGCAGGGCGTACAGGTAAATGTGCTGCACGATGGCGCCGGCACCGTTGACACCTCGGATGGCTTCTTCGCCGAGATGGCCGCTTCCGGTGTGCAGATTCACGAATTCAACCCGCTGGTTCCCTTCCGTGGGCCGACCTGGGGCATCAACCACCGCGACCACCGCAAGATCCTGGTGGTGGATGGCAAGGTGGCCTTTACCGGCGGCATCAACATCAGCAGCGTGTATTCCAGCGGTTCGGCCAGCCGCAAGCAGCAGACGCCGAGCACCGATGAAGGCTGGCGCGATACGCAGGTGGAAATCCGCGGGCCGGCGG
>CBIHQA010000306.1:0-5386 GCA_966211475.1 uncultured Neisseriales bacterium | reverse complement strand
AGACTTTCCATGGCGCGCTGCATGTCGGCAGCGGCCTGGACTGCATGCTGCGACTGCTGATCGTCCACCAGCGGCGCCCCCCAGAATGCCATGACCGCATCGCCGATGAACTTGTCCACCGTCCCGCCGTGGCGCATGACCACCGAGGTCATGTCCGTCAGGTGCCGGTTCAGCAATTGGGCGACCGCTTCGGCGCTCATATTGGCCGCAAAACTGGTGAAGCCCGCCAAGTCGGTGAACAGCAGGGTCAACTCACGGCGCTCACCACCCAGGCGCAAGCGTTCCGGATGGGCAATCACCTGGTCCACCACGGCGGGGGCTACATAATAGGAGAAGGCACGGCGGATTTCGCGGCGGCGATTCCGTTCGTGCACGAATGCCCGTATCCCTTGAGCGAGGTAGCCGGCCAAGGGAACAGCAGCAATTGCCATGGCCGGCAGCCACCGTTGTTGGTACAGGAACAGATACGTCTCGGCGCCGGCCGCTGCGCCGCACAGGCCTAGCGCGGCGACGCCGCTGATCGCCGGGCGCCAGCCCGCGAGCAGTACCGTACTCAGCAGCGCCATGCCGATGAAGGCCGCGGTGACAACCGGGGAGGGTAGTTCTTGCAGGCTGTCGCCGGCAATCATGTTGGCGATTGCATTGGCGTGGATTTCCACACCCGGCATCAGTTCGTGCGTTTGCTGGAAGAACGGGGTGATGAACAAATCGGCCTGGGCAGCGTTGACGTCCGTCATCGACTTCAGGCTGCGGCCCACCAGCACGATGTTGTCCCGGAGCACGTCCTTCCAGTTGGGCGAAAGGGCGTGATCCGCATCCAGCAGACGGGCATAGGGAATGGTCAGGAAGGTCTGGGGGCCGCCCTGATAGCGGATGTGCTGATCCGGCAAGGCATCCAGCCGCCCGACCACGCCCGGAATGCGATGGTCGAACGCTAGTAGGGTCTGCCGCCAGAAGGCGTCCTGCCCACGCGGCATTCGCCGCATGCCACCATCGCGATCCAGTTCGATCGCGGCAAAGCCGACTTTGCCGCCCGCGTCCCGCAAGGCCTGTACCGGTTCGACCCGCTGCCAGACTCTGGCGCCAGCCGTCTCGTGAATCTGCAGGTCGGCAGCCAGAATCACCGGCGGACCGTGCCGGATAGCATCGGCAAAATCCGCGTCATCCTGCGGGTTGGCCGCTGCCTCGGGGAACAGCACGTCGAAGGCGACCACGGCCACGCCGGCCTCCGTCAGACGGCGCAACAACTGCGCATGCAGGCCGCGAGGCCAAGGCCATTGCTGCTTGATCTTGGCGAGCGACTCCTCGTCAATGGCGATGATGGTGATCGGCAGCTTGACCTGGTTGGGCGCCGCGTAGACTGTTAGCCGGTCGAACACGCGCCATTCCACCGACCGCCACCATGGGGTGACCGATACCAGCCAGACCAGTGCAGCCGCCAGCAACACTGGCCATCCGTTGCGCAAACGGGCCGGTAACCAACGCACCAGTCTTCCGGCCGCCATCATGGGCGCCAAACCAGTTGAACGCCGACGATGGGCTTTTCGATGGCGCCCGCAGTCTTCTTGGACAACAGGTTCTGGAAGCCCGCCGCCACGGACAGCTTCTTGTCGTCAGACTCCCAGTACCCGAACAGCGAGAAATTCCAGCCCGCATCCAGCTTTGCGGTATTCGCCTCGTCGCGATAGCGGGCACTGCGATAGGTGGCGTTGAACGTCACCTGGAAGCGTGGCGCCGCCAGCCAGGTGGTACGCAATTGCAACGTATGGCGCGGCAGGAAAGGGATCCGGTTGCCTGCATACGTACTGCTGGTGTTCTTGCCATCGTTCAGATCGTATTGCAGCTCGCCGGAAAGATGCGGGCTCCAGATGTGGTTGATGGCCGCACCCACCGAACGGATGCGTCCTTCGCTGAACTCCGCGGTGTCTTCGTAGAAGTCGAACTGCATCCGGCCCATGTTGGCCAGTTGCCGCAAACGCTCCAGCTCGGACAATTCGAAGTCGCTGGCCAGATTGCCGCCCGGGTTCATGACGTTGTCGATGTCCCGATGATCCAGGTAGAACTGCACGAAGGTTTGCGGGCTGCGCTCCCAGTCCATCTGACCGCGAAGACGTTTCAGCCGGCCGCCAACCGCCACCAGACGGTCATCCAGGGGAATCCCCGCTGTGTCGACTTGCCCCAGCGTGGCGACACCCATTGGCCGGCGCCATTGCTGCCATGCGAGTCGAAGCGTCTGGCCTGGTTGTACTTGCCACGCAGCCCCCAGGCGGGGATTGAGTTCGCGGAAATGTTTGTCGTCGGATTCGGGGTCGCTACCGATGGGTATGCCGAAGAAATCGATACCGGTGACCCGTTCGAAATGCTTGTCGTAAGCCTGCCAAGCCAGGTCGCCCTGCAGCATCAACTGGTCGTTGATCCGGAAACGATCGGAGACGTAGGCATCGCGGGAGGTGTAGCGCGTGTCTTCGCTCAACGTCACGTCGAACGGGAAGAACGCCATTGCCAGCGAAACCGGTTTGTCCTGATATCCGTACTCCGCACCCCAGCTGACACGATGGGCGCCCATATCGATGCTGTGCCGCCATTGCCAGTCATGCACACGGACATTCGATTGGTGGGCAGTGATTTCCCCCGTCGAGGAAACCCCCAGAAAACTTCCCAACACCGGGCTGATGATCTCCCCGCCGACATGCGAGCGCGTTTCACCCGCCCCAACCTTGAACCAGGCCTGCGATTCCGGCGTGAATTTCAGGTTGAAACCCGCATCCACCCGGCTGGTCTGCTGGGTGACCGGATTGCCCGGCAAACCGGCCGCGTTGTCAGTGAAGTTGGCACTGAGCAGATTGCGCGTACCGAACAGGAAACCCGCCGTGTCGTAACTCGGCTTGGAGCCGAGCCCAACCGTCAGGTTGTTCTGATCCCCGTTGGTCGGGTTGCTGGCAGGGGACAGCTTCAGACTGTCCAAGCTCAAGTAGTAGGCAAACGGCAGCACGCTGTTGTGATAGCCATTCAGCTCCGTCTGCAGTTCGGCACCCTTGATATGTTGATGGGCGGCCGTTGCGCTGAAGGTCACATGGTCGCCCGGCTTCGGAACCAGCGTGCTGAAGCGATTGGCAGCGCCGAACACGGTCGGGTCCGTCAAATACCCCTGGAACAGCTCGGAATTCTTGTTGAAGCTGCCCAGGAAACGGTCCGCTAGGAACAGATGGCTGCCCGCCCAGTACGGCGTGTAGGCATCCAGCGCGTAGGTCTGCGCCCATTCCTCCAGCCCGAACGAAGCCAGCGCCGAACCCAGGTTGGCATTCCCGCGCTGATTGGTCTGCACCTGATTGAGCGATTTTAAGAACGGCAACCGTTCCTTGGCCGCGCGCGCCGCCGATACCGCCTCTCCCCAATCCAGACGGTCCGATGCCGTGAGTCCGATCATGACCCACGGCAGCGGATCCCGCGGATCGAGCTTCGCGGCTCGCTGGAACATCTCCAGTGCACGGTCGCGCTGTTCCAGCTGATAGTACGCAACACCGGTATACAGCACCGCCCGGGCATAGCGCGGCTCCATCACACCGGCCCGCAGGAAGCTATCCAGCGCATCCTGCGTCTCGCCACGCTTGAGCTGAAGCAGGCCCAGGCCGGTCAGCGCCACATAGTCGTCCGGCGTACCATCGAGAGATTGATGGAAGGCCGCATCCGCCTCCGGGAAGCGATCCACGAAGGTCAGCAGCGTGGCCAGTTCGCCGCGGAACCCCGGGCCGTTCGGATCCAGCCGCAGCGCCTCGCCGAGGTCGTGCATGGCCGGTTTGACCGCCTCGCGCTCGCTGGACACCACGCCCAGCCCGTACCAAGCGAACGGGTCTCCGGCATCAAGCTGCAGTGCCTTTCCGTAAGCCCGCCGCGCGCTTTCCGCGTCCCCCTGATAACGCGCGAAGTCACCCGCCGCGATCCAGACTTCAATCTCCTGCGGATAAGCCCGGACTGCCTCATCCGCCTGCCGACGGGCCTCGTCCTCTTTGCCGTCGATCACGGCGGCGCGGATGCCCAGGGCGGCAAGCCTGCCATCCTGCGGATAGTGTTGTTGCCCCGTCCGAATCACCGACGACGCCTGCTCGACCAAACCTTGCGCCAGCAACAGATCAGCCTGTAGCAGCAAGGCATCCGCGCTCTCCGGCAACTTGCCAAGTTGCAGCGTGGCATCCGAATAGCGCCCCTGCTCGATGGCATCGATCGCCGCCCGGGTCTCAGGCGTCGATGTCCGCATCCATCGGGTCGGCTGCGGGCGATACGCCGTCACCCACTGCACCCGCTGCGACGGCTCCGTCAGCAACAGCTTGACCGGCGCCTTGCCCGGCGCCACCCGGGCCTGCTCGTTGGGCAACACCGATACCCGGCCATACTCGTTGTAGAACTCGACCTCGCCGCTCAACACGGTCAGCAGCGTGGCGCCATCCGGCTCCACCTCCAGCTCCCAATCGGTGCCCCGGATCGCCGCAATCGCGTTCGGCGTCTCCACCAGCAACCGCGGACTGCTGCCGCTCGCCGTCTGGACCGGCTTACCCTTGGTCTGCATCCACGCCCGGCCCGCACTCAACAGCAGGCGGCCCGCACTGCTGGCTGTCGCCAGCGCCTTCACCTGCACCATGCTGTTCTGATTGAGCCGCAACTGAGTCTGGTCCCCCAGCAACAACGCCATCTGGCTCCGCTCGCCAGTCCGCACGAACCCACCGACCGGAACCCGCTGATGAATCGCCGCGACCCGCCAATCGCTTTGCCCGGTATCGCGCTCCTCGCCCAAGCCCGTCAGGCTGATGACTTCCGAATCGGTAATCGCAACGGCTGCTGCGGGGTAGGCGAGGGCACAAGCCAACGCCAGACGTGACAGGCGGCGCCGTATGAGTCGGCGTTCTTTCGCCATGGATACTCCCTGACTAGCTGAATCTTCGGGCCGGGTTTGTATCGTCTACACGCGTCAAATGGGGCGGCCCGCAATGATGAAACACACGCACAGACTATCGGGATGCTTGATTTCACTTTGTTAAATGTTGGCTAATGAAATCCTAAGATTCTCCTAACCAAGCGACATACCTAGGTACGTATGTTCGCCAGGTCGGACCTAGCAATGACCAGCGCCCCGGGAATGCCAATCGTATTTCTTCGCCGTTGGCCTGCTTCAATTTCGATTTACCCATCAGGTGGTCCTCCTGGCTTCTCGAAACCTGCAGCCGCTTTGCTCGTGGTCAACTGCAGGTTTTTGTCTCATAGCCCCCAAGAATAGGCGAGAGGGGCTGATTTTTCATGGTGTATTCCGGAACACGGCGGCTGTTATCCAAGAGGGTGTAATGGACGCGGCAACGGGAAAGGCTGTTCTCCACCCATCGTTTGATCCTGAAAG
>CBIHQA010000305.1:0-5409 GCA_966211475.1 uncultured Neisseriales bacterium | reverse complement strand
GCGGTGGACAGCGCCGTCCACTTGCGACCACCGAAGATCGGCACCAGGAAGGAGTAGAAAATCCGCAGCGTGGCGCCAGACAGCGCCGGCAGCGCGGTCAGCCAGAACAACTGGTTCTTGGTGAAGTTGAACCCGGCCTTGTCCAGGTTCACCACCGCCACCGACCACAGCATCCAGACGCTGAATGCCAGCATCAGGGCCGGGATCGACAGCCACAGGTTGCGGTGGGCGATCTTCTCGCCGCTGCTTTGCCAGAAGCCGGGGTTTTCCGGCTCCCAACGAGTGAGGACATGGGACGACATGCGTATTCTCCAAGCAGGAGTCAGGATTCGAACGAGGCGGGGTCACGCCGACCCCGTCCCAGGGTTCAGGCGTGCGCCAGGGCCTTCTGCCCTTCCGCCACGCTTTCGGCGCGGAAGCTGAAGTGCATCCACACCAGCGACACGCAGACCGTGCCGTACAGCAACATGAAGCAAGAGGTCCGCACGCCGGTCAGGTCCACCAGCGCGCCGAACATGATCGGCAGGATGAAGCCGCCCAGACCGCCGGCCAGGCCGACCACACCGGATACCGCGCCGATGTTCTTGCCGTAGTCGTCCGAGATGAACTTGAACACCGACGCCTTGCCGATGGCGGTGGCGATACCGGCCACGAACAGCAGTACCGTGAACAGCACCGGGCTCAGACCGATGTGGAAGGCTTGCGGGCCGTTGACGCCGAACACCGTGAAATCGGTCTGCGGATAGCTCAGCAGGAAGTAGATCACCCAGCACACCCACATCACCCACCAGGTGGTCTTGTAGGCGCCGTATTTGTCGGAGATCCAGCCGCCGATGGCGCGCAGCACGCCGCCGGGCAACGAATAGCAGGCGGCCAGCAGCGCGGCCAGCTTCATATCGAAGCCGTATTCCTGCACGTAGTACTTGGTCATCCACAACGCCAGCGCCACGTAGCCGCCGAACACCACCGAGTAGTACTGGCAGTAACGCCACACCTTCGGGTCGCGCAGCATCTTCAGCTGATCGCTGAACTTCGCCGTGGACGAGACGTTATGGGCCGGGTTGGAAGCGGAAAGCAGCCAGAACAACACGGCCGTCACCAGCATCGCCACGGCGTACACCTTGGGCACCACCGTCCACGTGCCCCCCGCTGCCGCGATCAGCGCCGGCGCGACGAACTTGGTCACAGCGGAGCCGGAGTTGCCAGCGCCGAAGATGCCCATCGCCAGGCCCTGCCGTTCCTTCTTGAACCAGCGCGCTACATAGGGCGTTCCGACCGAGAACGACCCGCCCGCCAGCCCGATGCACAGACCAAGCGCCAGGAAGTGCCAGTACGCGGTCGCGTATTGCAGCAACCAGATCGGCAACACCGTCGTCAGCATCAGCGCGAACAGCACCACCCGGCCGCCGAAGCGGTCCGTCCAGATACCCAGCGGCACACGTACCAGCGAGCCGGTCAGCACCGGCATCGCGGCCAGGATGCCGAACTCGGTCTCATTGAGGCCGAGCTGTTTCTTGATCGGTATCCCGATCACCGCGAACATCATCCACACCGCAAAACACACGGTGAACGCAAGGGTGCTGGACCCCAGCACCATCCCCGCCCTGCCGTTCTGCGCAGCCATGATTTGTCTCCCTGACACACGGAAATCCGATGTCAGCAGGCTACGCCCCGCTCTGCACCCGGCCCATTCGCCATTGGCCCATGCAGAGGGAATCAAGAGAGGGAGTCCATCTAGTGCGAAAGAACTAGCCGCGACTCACCGACGGATGCATGGTGGCCTCCGCGCACCACGCGCAGAATGCCCAACATGGATACCGCCCCCTTGATCGACCGCTTCGGTCGCCGCATCGACTACCTGCGTCTCAGCGTCACTGATCGCTGCGACCTGCGCTGCACCTATTGCCTGCCGAAAGGATTCAAGGGGTATGAAGAGCCGGCGCACTGGCTAACCTTCGACGAGATCGAACGCGTCATCGGCCTATTCGCCAGGCTGGGTGTGTCGCGGGTGCGCCTGACCGGTGGCGAGCCGCTGTTACGGCGCAACCTGCCCGACTTGGCGGCCCGGTTGTCCACCCTGCCCGGTCTACGCGATCTGTCGTTGTCCACCAACGCCACCCAGCTCGCTCGCCAAGCCCAGGCGCTGCGGGATGCCGGCGTACGGCGTCTCAACGTCAGCCTGGATTCGCTGTCACGCGAATGCGTCACCCGCATCACCGGCCGCGATAGCCTCGATACGGTGATGGAAGGCCTGATGGCCGCGCGCGACGTCGGCTTCTCCCCGATCAAGCTGAACATGGTGGTGATGCAGGAGAACCAGCACGAAGTCGAGCAGATGGCTGCCTTCAGCCTGGAACACGGCTTCATGCTGCGGCTGATCGAAACCATGCCGGTCGGCGCAACCGGGCAGGCACTCGGCTATGTCCCGCTGAAGCCGCTGCGTGAGCGACTGGTCGAGCGCTTCAGCCTGCAACCGGAAGCAACGGAACTGGGTGGCGGCCCGGCCCGCTACTGGCGCACGCCGGACGGCAACGGCCACGTCGGCTTCATCACGCCGATGAGCCAGCACTTCTGCGCCACCTGCAACCGGGTGCGGCTGTCGGTCGATGGCACGCTCTATCTGTGCCTCGGGCAAGAGGAGCGGTTCGAACTACGCCCGTTGCTGCGTAGCGGCGCCAGCGACCAGGAATTGGAAGCCGCGCTGCGTCAGGCTATCGAACTCAAACCGGAACGCCACGAATTCAACGAAGCCCCCACCCGGATCGTGCGCTTCATGTCCCAGACAGGCGGATAAATTACAACGCCCAGGCATCGAGAATCCGCGCCCCGTAGCCCGGACGGGTACCGGCCGGGAACGCAGGTGCTCGACCCACCGGCACCCCGGCCGCAAGAGCGCGTCCGGGCTACGGTAGGACTCGTGACGGATTTAGAAAGGGAACACAGGTGACCCCATGCACGACCTCGAAAAATTCGTCACCGGCTTCCAGAACTTTCAACAACGCTACTACGGCGACGACCACACCCTGTTCGACGAGCTGCGCCAGGGTCAGCGCCCCGCCACCCTGGTGATCGGCTGTTGCGACTCCCGCGCCGATCCGGCACTGTTAATGGGCAGCCACCCCGGCGACCTGTTCGTGCTGCGCAACGTCGCCAACCTGGTGCCACCCTGCGGCCAGGGGCAGGAGCTGCACGGCATGATGGCCGCCATCCAGTTCGCGGTGGAGGACCTCGGCGTCGGCCGCGTGATCGTGCTCGGCCATGCCCAATGCGGCGGCATCCGGGCGCTGTTGCAGGGCCACCGCCGGCCGGACGATGCGAAGGGGCCGGACTTCATCCGCCACTGGGTCGAAATCGCCGCCGAAGCCCGCCAGCAAACACTCAAGCGCTTCTCGGACGCGCCGTTCGACGTGCAATGCCGAGCCTGCGAACAAGCCGCGATCCTGGTCTCGCTGAATAACCTGCGCACCTTCCCCTGGATCAGCGAGCGGCTGGACAGCGGCCAACTGTCCATCCACGGCTGGTACTTCGACCTGCGCGAAGGCGCCCTGCTCGGCTATTCGAAACGAGCGGACGCCTTCCTGCCCCTGGTCTGTCCGCTCCCCACGGCCGAACCACCCGCAGCAACAACATGATCAAGATCATTACCTTGTACGGTACCTCTTGTGATAATGCAGCCATGACCAACGCCACTACCCCGATGTCGCGCGCCACCCTCGCCCACACACGCATCGAAGACTTCCAGGCCCTGCTGATCGGCAACCTGTTCGTCGCCCTGTCGGTGATGCTGTTCCGCCATGCCGGCCTGCTGACCGGCGGCACCGCCGGGCTCGCCTTCATCGGGTCCTACCTGAGCGGCCAGCCCTTCGGCCGCGTGTTCTTCGTACTGAATATTCCGTTCTACCTGTTCGCCTTCCGCGCAATGGGCAAGGAATTCACCCTCAAGACCTTCTGCGCAGTGGCCCTGCTGTCCCTCTATACCGAACTACTGCCGCGCTGGATCGAGCTCGGCCCGCTCAACCCCTGGTTCGCCAGTGTGCTGGCCGGGCTGCTGGCCGGCACCGGTATCCTGATGCTGGCCCGCCACAAGGCGAGCCTCGGTGGTGTGGGCGTGCTGGCCCTCTATTTGCAGGAAACGCGCGGCTGGCGCGCCGGCAAACTGCAGATGGCCGCCGACGTGAGCATCCTGCTCTCCGCCTTCCTGTTCATGGCGCCGCTCCAGGTTGCCATGTCCATCGTCGGCGCCATTGCGCTCAACCTGGTGATCGCGGTCAATCACCGCCCCGGACGCTACGTCGGGACTTAACGGCGAATTCTTGATCTAGAACAAGAAACGCCCCTCCGTGCCAACCTAGACTGGCACGATGAACCTCGCTCCGCTCCTCAATGGCCTGTCGGGCCGGCACCGGCTCGGCACCCGCATCGTCGCCGCCCTGGTCGGTACGCTGATCTTCGGCCTGACCATGATCTTCGGCACCCTCTGGCTGTCGTGGGCACTGGAAGGCGCCGCCGGCGCGATCAACGACACCGGCAGCCTGCGCATGCGGTCCGTGCGGCTTGGCCTGGGCCTGCAACAGGCGGTACCGGACTGGAATACGCTCGGGCAACAGCGCGATTCCTTCGACCGCACCCTGCGCGACTTGCAACGCGGCGATCCGCAGCGCCCGCTACGCCTGCCGGAAAGCAGCATCGTCCGCCAGCAGTTCGACCTGGTCCGCGGCGACTGGAATAGCCGGCTGGCGCCGGAAGTCACCGCCGCGATTCAGCACCCGGAACGCCGCGCTCTGCATGCAGAGCGCTATCTCGCCGCCCTGCCGGCTTTCGTCGAGGAAGCCAACCGGCTGGTGTCGCTGATCGAGGCGGAAAACGCCCGCGACACCGACCTGCTGCGCACCTCTCAGCTGGCCCTTGCCGCGCTGATGGTGGCCGGCACCATCGCCCTGATCTACCTGCTGTATGGCTGGGTAATCCATCCGGTGGAAGCGCTGCGCGACGGCATCACAAAGATGTCGCAGCACGATTTCGATGCGCGCGTGCCGGTGGAAAGCCTAGACGAATTCGGCGAACTGGCTGAAGGCTTCAACGACATGGCGGAGCGCCTGCAAAGCTCCTACGCCAATCTGGAGCAGCGGGTGGCGGACAAGACCGCCCTGCTGGCCGCTCAGAACAACGACCTGTCCACCCTCTACGAATTCACCGCCTACCTCAGCCAACCCGGCGAGCTGGATGCGCGCTGTCGCGGCTTCCTCAGCCGGTTGATGCGCCGTTTCGATGCCGACGGCGGCTCCGTCCGCATCTTGGACCCTCACAACAACAACCTGCACTTAGTCATCCACGAAGGCTTGTCGGAAGCCCTGGTCGACGCCGAGCACTGCATCAACGCCGGCGACTGCCTGTGTGGCGAAGCCGCGC
>CBIHQA010000304.1:0-5428 GCA_966211475.1 uncultured Neisseriales bacterium | reverse complement strand
CCTGCGCCCCGACAACCGCGAGAGACCGCGACATGGTTCCACACCTCACCACCGCTCTGACCGGGCCGTTGAAAGACCTGGAAGCCCGTGTACTGAAGGCGCAACCCGCCATCGAGCATTGGTTCCGCAGCCAGTGGCTGGAACATTCGGCGCCGTTCTACGCCTCTGTCGACCTGCGCAACGCCGGCTTCAAGCTGGCGCCGGTCGATACCAACCTGTTCCCGGGTGGCTTCAACAACCTGAATCGCGATTTCGCACCGCTGGGCGTGCAGGCCGCCACCGTGGCGGTCGAGAAGATCTGCCCGGAAGCGCGCGGCGTGCTGCTGATTCCGGAAAACCACACCCGCAACACCTACTACCTGCAGAACGTCTCGGCGCTCTACACCATCCTGCGGCAGGCGGGTCTGAAGGTTCGCGTCGGCACCATGCTGCCGGACATCACCGAACCCACCGCGCTGGAGCTGCCGGACGGAAAGAGCCTGACGCTGGAACCGATCCGCCGCGATGGCAACCGTCTGCGCCTGGGTGGCCCGGACGGCGATGGTTTCGACCCCTGCGTGGTGCTGCTGAACAATGACTTGTCGGGTGGCATTCCCGCGCTGCTGGAAAACCTGGAGCAGAGCGTGCTGCCCCCGCTCTACGCCGGCTGGGCCACCCGCCGCAAGAGCCGCCACTTTGGCGCCTACGATGGTGTGGCCAACGAATTCGCGCAGCTGATCGGCATCGATCCGTGGCACATCAACCCCTACTTCTCCCACCTCGGCGGCATCGACTTCCACGCCCGCCAGGGGGAGGAGCAGCTGGCCGACAAGGTGTCGACCCTGCTGGAGCAGATCCGCGCCAAGTACCGTGAGCACGGCATCGACGAGCAGCCCTACGTGGTGGTGAAGGCCGATGCCGGCACCTACGGCATGGGCGTGATGACGGTGAAGGATCCGTCCGAGCTGATCGGTTTGAACCGCAAGCAGCGCAACAAGATGGCGGTGATCAAGGAGGGCATGGAAGTCAGTGACGTGATCATCCAGGAAGGCGTGCACAGCTTCGAGACAGTGAACGAAGCGGTGGCCGAGCCGGTGGTCTACATGATCGACCACTTCGTGGTGGGCGGTTTCTACCGCGTGCACACCGGCCGCGGCGTGGACGAGAACCTCAACGCTCCCGGCATGCAGTTTGTACCGCTCGCCTTCGAAAAGCCCTGCAACGCGCCGGACTGCGACGGTATGCCGGATTGCGCGCCCAACCGCTTCTACGCCTATGGCGTGGTCGCGCGGCTCGCCTTGCTGGCCGCCGCTCGCGAACTCGAAGGCATGGCTCCGGATTTCGAGCCATGACCGTGCGCATCGGCCTGGTCGGCTGGGGCTACGTCAGCCAGACGTTTCACGCCCCGCTGATCGATGCGACGGAAGGCGTGCGCCTGACCGCCGTCTCCAGCTCGCGGCCCGACGAAGTGCGTGCCGCGCGGCCGGATGTCGCCGTGCATGCCAGCCCGGACAGCCTGTTCGCTGCCACCGACGTCGACGTGGTGGTGATCGCCACGCCGCCCGCCGAGCATGCCCGGCTGGGCGAGGCCGCGCTGCGGGCCGGCAAACATGTGGTGGTGGAGAAGCCCTTTACCATCACCGTGGCCGAGGCCGCCTGCCTGTTGCAGGTTGCCCGCGACTGCAACCGACTGCTGACGGTGTTCCACAATCGCCGCTGGGATACCGACACTCTGACGGTGTCCTCGCTGCTGCAAACGGGCACGCTGGGCGAGGTGGCGCTGATCGAAAGCAATTTCGACCGCTTCCGCCCGCTAGTACGCGACCGCTGGCGCGAGCGCGACGAACCGGGTAGCGGCCAGCTGTATGACCTCGGCCCGCACCTGATCGACCAGGCGTTGACTTGGCTGGGCATGCCGGATGCCGTATTCGCCGATGCCGCTCGCCAACGTGCCGGCGCCAAGGCCGACGACTATGTGGAACTCACGCTGCGCTACGGTGCCCGACGGGTGGTGCTGCGCGCTGGCATCCTGATGCGGGCCGCCACGCCGCGCGTCGCCGCCTACGGCACGCTGGGCAGCTATGTGAAATACGGCCTCGATCCGCAGGAAGACCAGCTCAAGGCCGGCATGACCCCTGGCGCCGCAGGTTGGGGCGTGTCCACCGGTGGCGAACGCGGCGTGCTGACGCTGGATCGTGACGGTGCCGCCCATGCCGCACCCTATATGGACATCCCGGGCGACTATCGTCGTTTCTACACCGGTCTGGCCGCGGCGGTTACCGGTAGTGCCACGGCGCCTGTCGATGCCGAAGACGCCCGTCGCGTGATGCAGGTCATCGAGGCCGCCCGGACCAGCATCGCCGACGGCTGCCTGGTCCGATTCTGAGCGATCCCCCAAAGGGCAAAGAACCTTGGGGCGGTCCGATCTATTTCCTCGAGAGGGCATTGAACCGATGCGTATCGCCGTCATTCTGGACCCGCTGCACAAGCTCAAGGCCTACAAGGACACCAGCATCGCCATGATGCGTGCGGCCCAGGCCCGCGGTCACCAGTGCTTTGCGATCATGCCGGAGCAGATCTGGATCGACGCCGCCGCTGGCGCGGCGCAGGTCCTCTCGCGTGCCGTTCCGCTCACGCTGTCCGACGATGACCATCACTGGTACCAGGCTGGTGAGGAGGTCGTGACGGCGCTTGCCGACTTCGACGCCGTGGTGATGCGCAAAGACCCGCCCTTCGATGCCGAATACCTCTACGCCACCCATCTGCTGGAAGCGGCGGAGCGGGAGGGCGCCATGGTGTTCAATTCGGCACGGGCGCTGCGCGACTTCAACGAGAAGCTCGCCATCCTGCGCTTCCCCGGGTTGATCTCGCCCACCCTGGTCAGTCGCGAATCGGCCCGCCTGCGCGAATTCGTCAGCCTGCACCGCGACGTGATCCTCAAGCCGCTGGATGGCATGGGCGGCATGAGCATCTTCCGCGTGACGCCGACCGACCCCAACCTGTCGGTGATCCTCGAAACCATCACCCTGGACGGTAGCCGTACCGTGATGGCCCAGCGCTACATCCCGGAGATCGTGCAGGGCGATAAGCGTATCCTGCTGATCGACGGCGAGCCCGTGCCATACAGCCTGGCCCGCATCCCGATGGCCGGCGAGACCCGCGGCAACCTCGCCGCAGGCGGCACCGGCGTGGCCCGACCGCTGTCCCCGCGTGACCGCCAGATCGCCGAAGCGGTTGGCCCGGCGCTGAAGGCCGAAGGTCTGCTGCTGGTCGGCCTGGATGTGATCGGCGACTACCTGACCGAGGTCAACGTGACCAGCCCGACCTGCATGGTGGAAATCGCAACCCAGACCGATTGCAAGCCGGCCGAGGTCTTCGTGCAGGCGCTGGAGCGGGCCTGCGCCTGACGGCAGGCGCATTCTCAACCGACGACTGGACGGATTGCCCATGCCTGATTCCCGCATCTATCGCCTCTACGCCGACTACAACGCCTGGATGAACCGCAAGGTCTACGAGGCTGCCGCCAAGCTGGACGCAGCCGAACAGACCCGCGACCGTGGCGCCTTCTTCGGCTCCATCTTCGGTACGCTCAACCATATCGCCGTCGCTGACCAGATCTGGTTGCACCGCTTCGCCGCGCACTTCCCGACGCATGCCGCGCTGGAGCCGATCCGTGCCTCCCGCGCGCCGACCTCGCTCGACAGCCCCCAGTTCGACACGCTGGCGGGCTTGGCCAAGCTACGCGAACAGCTGGACGCGGTCATCGTCGACTGGATCGGCAGCCTCACCGACGCAGACCTGGATGCCACGCTCAGCTACCGCAACATCAAGGGTGAGGCGTTCAGCAAGCCGCTGGCACTGGTCCTGCTGCATTTCTTCAATCACCAGACCCACCACCGCGGCCAGACCACCACCCTGCTGACTCAGGCCGGGCAGGATGTGGGTGTGACCGACCTCAACGCGCTGATTCCGGACGCCGGCACCGCCTGAGATCCTTGCTGCCCCGTGCTGGTGCATGCCCGCCGGACATCGGAGCGGTGAGCGTCCTTTCATACTGGCCTTCGCGATGGATGAGTCCACCGGCAAGCCGCTTGCGGCGGCGCGAAACTGCTCCGAGTGAACCGGACTGAGCAGAAAGGCTCAGGTGGAACAGGGTTTGCTGGTGGGAGAAGGCGATCCGCTGCGGCGATGCAACACCGATGGCAGGTCCGGCGCGGCTGGATAAGACTGTCAAAGCGCGTTATCTTCCTGAGTTGGAAAACGAAAGCCGGGTGCCAACGCATCTGGGCAAGCTGATGATTGGATTGTTGCTGGTGACGCACGAAGGCGTGGGCGGAAGCCTGTCCGCCTGTGCCGAACGCATTCTGGGGGGGCCGGTCGAACGGCTCGCCGTGCTGTCCGTGCCCTGGGAGGGCGATCCGGCAACCTCGCTGGTGCAGGCAGAGGCGATGGTGGATGCGCTGGACGAGGGGGAAGGGGTGCTGGTGCTCACTGACCTGTTCGGCGCGACGCCGGCCAACGTGGCCCGCCGATTGCATCATCGGCCCGGCGTGGCGGTGCTGGCGGGCTTGTCTCTGCCGATGCTGATGCGCGCGATCACCTACCGGCGCCTGTCGCTGCCGGAAACCATGGCCAAGGCAGTGTCCGGCGGGCGCGACGGCGTTCGCATCATGGACGGTAACGACTGACGGAAGCGACTGTTTACGCTTAACCGGCATTGCAACAAATTTTGGAAACGCAGAACGCCTATGTTTGAACGCGACGTCGAAATCATCAACAAGCTCGGGTTGCATGCCCGTGCCAGCAGCAAGCTGACCCAGCTCGCCACCAGCTTCCGCTGCGAGATCTGGCTGGCCAAGAACGGCAAGCGCGTGAACGCCAAGAGCATCATGGGCGTGATGATGCTGGCTGCCGGCAAGGGCAGCACCATCCGTATCGAAGCCACCGGTGAGGACGAGGAAGCCGCCGGCAACGCCCTGGTGCAGTTGGTTGCCGATCGTTTCGGCGAAGGCGAATGAAACGCCGCAGTACGCGGCGCTGCCTGCTAGACCGGACGCGGCCAGGAACCGCGTCCAGACGGACCGACCTACAAGAATCCCCGGCCGGAGGCCCAAGCGGCCTGCGAGTGCGGGGAGCGGAGACGCTTTCATGAGCATCATCCTGCGTGGTATCGCCGGTGCCCACGGGATTGCCATCGGCCACGTGCACGTGGTGTCCGAGACCACGGTGGACGTGGTCCACCTGGTGCTGCCGCCGGACGAAGTGCCGGCGGAACTGGCCCGCTTCGATGCGGCCGTGCGCGAGACGCGCAAGCAGCTCGAACAACTGTGGGGCAGCATCCCGGATCATGCGCCGGCGGAGCTGGGGTCCTTCCTCAGCCTGCACATCATGATCCTCAACGACGCGACCATCTCGCGCGACCCCAAGCAACTGATCGAAGACCAGCGCT
>CBIHQA010000303.1:0-5429 GCA_966211475.1 uncultured Neisseriales bacterium | reverse complement strand
ACCGCGCCCGCACCGTCAGCTTCACCGAGCGCTATTTCCGCACTCCGCAGCGGCTGATCGCGCTCAAGGGTAGCACCCTGCAGTTCACGGCCGCCGCGCTCAAGGGCAAGCACATCGGTGTGCAGCGCGGCACCACGGCGGATACCTATCTGTCCCGCTTCTGGGCCAGCCAGGGGCTGGAAGTGGTGCGCTACCAGTCGCAGGACAACGCCTATGCCGACCTGGTCAACGGCCGGCTCGACGCCACCTTCCAGGACGAGCTGCAGGCCGAGGCCAGCTTCCTGAAGAGCGACACCGGCAAGCCCTTCGCCTTCGCTGGCCGCTCCATCAACGGCGACAACGATGCCGAGCGCGAAGTGCTCGGCTCCGGCGCCGGCCTGGCCGTCCGCAAGGAAGACAAGGAGCTGCTGGCCAAGCTCAACAAGGCACTCGCCGCCGTGCGTGCCAACGGCACCTTCAAGAAACTGAGCGTGCAGTACTTCGGGCGCGACATCTACTGAGCGCGCCTTGGCACGGGCCGGCAACCGGCTGCACGAGGCAGGCCTCGTGATGGCGGAGTTCGGCCCGTGTCGTCAGCAAATCCTTACGCAAGTGAGCGCGACGGCAACCTGGGCCGTTCAGCTAGGCCATTCCCGGCGGCGGCGATATCGCCCGTCCCTGCGTGTTTTTTTGCCATCCGGTCATCTTCCATCCGGCCCCCGCTAAGGGCCAGCCATTCGGGCGATGCGAGCGATAACGCACGCTGCCACGGCTAGCCAACGCCGCTCCCGTGGGCTTCGCCTATGCGGGTCCACGCCCCGCACCTTCCGTTGTAGGAATTCCCCTCCGGACCCTTTCCGGTTCCCTACCAAAAGACCAGCTCGTCCTGATAGTGGATCAGGCCGTGATGCCCCCATTATTCACGGGCAATTCCGGTGGATGGTCAGCTGTGTTTTCTCGTCCCGCCATCACGCCGCTACCGTCTGACTGCGCTGCCCGGCTCGGTACAGCTTGCGCTGGTGCCGTATCTGCAGGCAGCCCTTGTGCAAGGTGCGAACGCAATAAATGGAGTCCGCATCCATCCCGTCCCTGCTTGCTCTGTTGCCTCCTGGGTCTCCGGCGCGATGACCCGGCGGGACGCGTTCACCCTGGAGCGACCGGAAGAGGGCGGTACGCCCTTGGCCGGCGCAGTCGGGGGCGCCTCACTAGACAGCGCGGTGCTCGCCGCGATGGAGAAGGCCAGCACGGTCGGCATGGTGGTCACCGATGCCGGCGGTGTGGTGTTGCGCGCCAATCCCGCCTTTTGCTGGTTTGCCGGCTTTGCTCCCTCCGAACTGGTCGGCCGTTCCATGCTTGGTTTGTTGCACGCCGACGATGTCGAGCCGGAGCAAGCGCGGCGTCTCGCCGCGCTGGGTAATGGGGCTGATCGTGGGGCGGCTGGCAATGGTGCCCACCATTTCCAGGCCGTCTGGCGGGGCCTGCGGGCAGACGGTCCACTACGTCTGCTTTGCCACACCACCCTGGTACAAGGCGCGGATGGCGAACACGTTTTCGTCTCGCAACTGTTCGAGCTCCCCACCGCTCCGTGGGACGGCCTCCCCGTGCAGGGCGGTGCGCTTACCAAGCAGGGTGAAGCGATCCGGCGCGACAACTTGCAGCCGGAAGACCATGCCGCATTTGCCGCCATCTTCATCGACAACCCGGTTCCGCTCGCCCTGATCTCCATCGAAGACCTGCGCTACCTGGACGTCAACGAACGCTTTGCGCAGGCGACCGGCTACCGCCGGGACGAACTGATCGGCCGGACCAGCGAGGAAATCGGTCTCTGGAGCAAGCCGGAGCAACGCCAATCCTACCGGGAGCAATTGGTGCGGCACGGCTACGTGCGCGACTTCGAATTCGAATTCCGCACCAAGGCCGGGGACCTGCGCGATGCGCAACTGTCCGCGACGCTGGTGACGTTTCGCGGTCGCCGCTGCATCCTGGCGCAGGCGAGCGACATCACCGAGCACCGGGCGATGCTCAGCGCCCTGCACCAGCGCGAGCAGGCCTTCCGCGCCCTGGTGGAAAACTCGCCTGACCTGATCTCCCGCTACAACCTGGAGGGTCAGCGCATCTATGTGAATCCCGCGCTGGCGCGGGCGCTGGGTCGGCCCGCCAGGGAGCTGCTGGGCAAAGGGCCGCACGAACACCCGATCGTCGAGGGGTCCGACTGGTTTCTGGAACTGCTGCGTGGCGTCGCCCAGCGCGGCGAGGAATGTCAGATGGAGGTGCGCTACCAGGCCCATGGCGAAGCACCCCGCTGGGCGCATCTGCGCGCCGTCCCCGAGTTCGGCCCGGACGGCAAGGTCTGCAGCATCCTGTCCATCGGGCGGGACATCCAGGCGCTCAAGGAGTCGGCGCGCCAGATGCAGGTGCTGCTGGAAGCGCTGCCCGATCCGATTGCCCGGTTCGACACGGACGGCCGTTTCACCTATGTCGGCTCGACCACGACGCGCTTGCTCGGTGTGCCGGCCGACATGCTGATCGGCAAGACGCTGCTGGGGATCGGTCCCCAGCTCGGCATCGGCGACCCGGCACACTTGCACGCCAGCATCCTGCAAGCCGCGCAGGGCGTGGCCAATCAGACCGAGGGCGATATCATCACGGTGGCGGGCCGGCGCCAGCATGAAATCCGCCACGTCCCGATCACCGACGAGAACGGCACGGTCGTGAGCGTGCTGGGCATCTGTCGCGACGTGACGGCGCAACGGCAGGCCGACCGCGAGCTCGGTCGCCTCAACCGCGCGCTGCAATTGCTCAGCGCCTGCCGGATGGCCCTGGTACAGGCCGAATCGGAGCAGCAGTTGCTCGATCAGGTTTGCCGGCTGATCGTGACGGTCGGCCGCTATGGCATGTGCTGGGTGGGCTACCTGCAGGACGACGAGGCCGAGAGCGTACTGCCGGTGGCGCACCACGACACGCTCCATCCGCTGCCCGACGGCGATGCGGTCTTGGTCACCGGCCCTGCTGGTATCCGTGATGACCATGCTACGTCCTTCCTGGATGCTGGGGCAGGGGACGGGTACGAATCCAGCATCGCGCTGCCCTTGCGGGATGGGGCGCAAGTGCTCGGGGCGCTCAATATCTACGCGACCGAGCCGGACGCCTTCCACTGCGAAGAACTGGCGCTGTTCGAAGAGCTGACCGACAGCCTGGTGTTCGGCATCCTGGCGTTGCGGGTACGCGACCAGCAGCGCAAGGCAGAGGAACGCCTGATGCTGATGGGCAGGGCGCTGAGCGAAGTCCGCGATGCCGTGTTCCTGATCGATGACGATGGCCGCTTCCGCTACGTGAACAACCAGGCCTGCCTCAGCCTGGGCTACGAGCACGACGAACTGGTCGGCATGTCGGTGCCGGACATCGACGACGACTGGACCGCCGACCGGGTGTTCGCAACCTTCCAGGCCCAGCCGCCGGGGACCCGCAAGGTGGTCGAAAGCTACCACCGGCGCAAGGATGGGCATCGCTTCCCGGTCGAAATCAACATCAGCTTCTTCCAGCATCAGGGCTGGCGCTACAACTTGGCGCTGGCACGCGACATCACCGAGCGCCGGCAGCTCGAAGCCGCACGCCAGGAGAGCGAAGCACGCTACCGGCAGATTTTCGACAACAGCACCGATGCGCTCTACCTGCTGGAAGTGACCGAGGACGATCGCTTCCGCTACATCGAGGTGAACCCGCAGTTCGAGCGCATCTGCGGGGTCGAGCGGGCGCACATGGTCGGCAAGTACGCGCCGGCCACGCTCACCGGCGAATCCGCGAAACGGGTGCTCGACAAGTATCGCCGCTGTGTCGAGGCCGGCGCCACCATCGAGCAGGAGCTGGAGGTGACCACCCTGGCGGGGACTGGCGTCTTCCACTCCATGCTGGTGCCGGTGCGCGAAGACACCGGTCGCATCTACCGCATTGTCGGGGTGATCCGCGACATCACCGAACAAAAGCGCGCCGACGCGATCCTGCATACCCGGGAGCAGGAGTTCCGCGCCTTCGTGGAAAAGTCCCCGGACCCGATCGTCCGCTACGACGCGCAATGCCGCAGGCTGTATCTCAACCCGGTCGCGCATCGCAACACCGGCCTGCCGATGTCCGACCTGCTCGATCGCACGCCGACCGAGACGTCGCACGGCAATACAGAGGGAGCTCGGCTGCTCGAACGCCATATACGAGAGGTCATCGAGAAGGGCGAACCGACGTCGTGTGCCATCGCCTGGCGGGCTGCCGATGGCCGCAAGCTGCACTTCGACTTGCGCCTGGTGCCGGAATTCGACCCCGCCGGCAAGCTGGTCAGCGTGCTGTCGATCGGCCGCGATATCCAGGCGCTCAAGGAGGCCGAGCAGTGCATGCAAGCCTCGCACGACCTGCTGCGCGAGCTGGCGGCGCGGCGCGAAACCGCCCGCGAGGAAGAGCGCAAGCACATCGCCCGTGAAGTCCATGACGAACTCGGCCAGATCCTGACTGCGTTGCGCATCGACGTCTCCATGCTGCGGCTCAAGTTCGCCGCCAACAATCCGCCTCTGCTGGCGCACGTGCAGCGGATGTTCACGACGGTAGACCGCACCATCCAGGTGGTGCGCGACGTCGCTGCCAAGCTGCGGCCGGCGGTGCTCGACATGGGCGTCGTCCCCGCCATCGAATGGCTGATCGCCGAATTCACGCGCATGACCGGCGTCGCTTGCCGCCTGCATGTGGAAGGCGGCGATGCGGCGCTGGACGAGCAGCAGGCCACCGTGGTGTTCCGCATCGTGCAGGAGTCCCTCACCAACGTGGCACGGCACGCCCAGGCGAGCCAGGTGAGCATCGTGCTGCGGGCGTCCGCCGACAGCTACTGGATCAGCGTCTGCGACAACGGGCGGGGCTTTACGCCATCCGCGCCGACCGGCAAATCCTTCGGGCTGATCAGCATGCGCGAACGGGCCATCATGCTCGGTGGAGACATCGACATCGCGAGCGAACCGGGGCGCGGGACGGATATTCGCGTCCGTATCCCGATCCCCACCGCGCTGGCGACCGGGACGGGTGAGCTGCGGGAAGGCAATCCGCCCGGGCCGGCTTCGACGCCACCATAACAGTGCGAGCCCGCCTTTCCGTGACGGGGCGGTTGGCTCCGTACGGCTAGCGCTCCGCCCGGATCTAGCGCTCCCAAAAACACATCGCCGGTGGCCAATCCTTCCTTGAAGGACTGACCACCGGCGATGTCACTTCCATCCGCCCCGCATCCACCCGGAGCGACTTACTGCATTACACCCCCACCGGCATCCCGGTCAGGTAACCCACACAAGCACCGAAGCGGTCCTTGTAGTTGGCGCGCACCAGCGGGTCCAGCGTCGGCTTCACCACGTCATGCAACGGAGATTCCCAGGCACCGGCGTGCTGGAAGTTGCTCATGATGTAGGTCCAGCCGTTGATCA
>CBIHQA010000302.1:0-5430 GCA_966211475.1 uncultured Neisseriales bacterium | reverse complement strand
CGCAATCCGCTTGTGTAGATCACTACACTGCGCGTCTTGCTCCTTGCGTCAGCCCTGAAAGCTCGCTAACGCGATCCGGAAAGTAAACGTCAACAGAACCTTAACCCGCACACTTCCTGCCTAGCGAGACGACATGGCCACCCCGATCCGTATTGCCCTGATTGGCGACTCCGACGCCACCATCCCCGCCCACCAGGCGATTCCGCTGGCGCTGCGCAATGCCGCCAACGTGCTGGATAACCCCGTGCTGTTCACCTGGCTGGCGACAGACGAATTGACCGATGCCACCAAGCTGGAAGACTTCGACGGAATCTGGTGCGTACCGGGCAGCCCCTATCGCGACATGGACGGTGCGCTGCGGGCCATCCGTTTCGCGCGGGAGCAGCACCGCCCCTTCCTGGGCACCTGCGGCGGCTTCCAGCATGCGGTGATCGAATATGCCCGCAATGTGCTGGGCTGGACCGATGCGGATCATGGAGAGACGGCGCCGGATTCGCCGCGTGCGGTCATCTCGCTGCTGTCCTGCGCGCTGGTCGAAGCCACCGGCAGCGTGCGGCTGCGCCCGGGCAGCCGGATTGCCAATGCCTACGGGCGGGAACAGGCCACGGAAGGCTACCGTTGTCGCTTCGGCCTGAACCCGGCTTTCCAGGCCGCGCTGGTGGCGGGGCCGCTGCGCGTCGCTGCCGAAGATGAAGATGGCGAGATCCGGGCCATCGAGCTCGACGATCATCCGTTCTTCGTCGCCACGCTGTTCCAGCCGGAACGGGCTGCGCTGCGCGGCGAGACACCGATGTTGGTGGCGGCATTTGTACAGGCTTGCATCGGCGGCACCAGTTAAGCAGTCCCCACGGCAGGCCCGGCCAACCGGCCGCGCCTGCCTTTTTGAATGACGGCCTGTCGCCTACCCGGCACGCAGGCCGGGTCATGAAAGTTCCACCATGAACCTGCCGTTTCTCTACGTTGCCTGCGTCCTGATCTGGGGCTCCACCTGGCTGGCGATCACCTTCCAGTTAGGCGAGGTGCCGGTCACTGCGTCGCTGACCTACCGGTTCGCGCTAGCCAGCCTGATTCTGTTCGTCTGGTGTGCGGCCCGCCGCATCCCACTGCGCTTCAGCCGCCAACAGCATGGCTTCATCGCCTTGCAGGGCGTATCGCTGTTCGGCATCAACTACTGGCTGATCTACCTGGCGGAGCAGCACCTGCCGTCCGGCATCGTGGCAGTGGCCTTCACGGCGGTAGTGATGATGAACCTGATCGGCAGCCGCATCGCCTTCGGCACACCGCTGACGGCACGCGCGCTGGCTGGTGCCGCCTTGGGGCTGCTGGGCATCGCGCTGGTGTTCTGGCCGGAACTGCTCGCCTTCCGCGGTGACCGTACCGCTTGGCTGGGGCTGGTCTACAGCCTGGCGGCGGCCGCCTTCGCCAGCGTGGGCAATCTGCTGTCGGCCCGTAACCAGAAGGACGCAATCGGGGTGATTCCGGGCAATGCATTGGGGATGGGTTATGGCGCGGCCTTCATGGCGCTGGCCGGTGTGGTGACCGGCAGCCGCTTCAGCTTCGACCCGACCCTGCCCTATACCGCCTCGCTGATCTATCTGGCGGTGTTCGGGTCGGTGCTGGCCTTTGGCGCCTACCTGACGCTGATCGGCCGCCTGGGCGCGGCACGCGCCTCCTACGCCGGCGTGCTGATTCCGCTGGTGGCGCTGGTGTTCTCGACCTTCTTGGAAGGCTACACCTGGCATCCGGCCGCGCTGCTGGGCGTGCTGACCTGCATCGCCGGCAACCTGCTGATCCAGGGCAAGCCGGCGGCCAAGCCAGCACCTGTTCAGAGCAGGCTGGAACCAGCGCTGGCCGAGCGCCGCTGACCTGTCAGCGCGCGGCGCCCAAGGCCTTGGCCCGCAGCGCGGTCTGCGGGTCGGCTGCTTCGCCGCGCGGCCAGCCCGCGGTATGGCGATCGACCAAGGCGGTCAGCGCCAGGATGAAAGCCGGATCATCGTTCAGGCAGGGAACGTAGCGGAACACCTTGCCGCCGGCGCGCAGGAAGGTGTCCTTGCCCTCCATGGCGATCTCTTCCAGCGTTTCCAGGCAGTCTGCCGCAAAGCCGGGGCAGACTACATCGACCGCGCCGCCCTTCTTGCCCAGTTCCGCCAGCACGGATGCGGTATAGGGCTTCAGCCACTCCGCCTTGCCGAAGCGCGACTGGAAGGCCACGGTGTAGTGGCTCTCACCCAGCCCGAGTTTCTCGGCCAGCAGGCGACCTGTCTTTTGGCATTCGCAGTGGTAGGGGTCGCCCTTCAGCAGAGTCGCCTTGGGCACGCCGTGGAAGCTCATCAGCAGATGGTCACCACGGCCATTGAGCTGCCAGTGGCGCTGGATGGAGGCGGCCAGCGTATCGATATAGGCCGGGTCGTCGTGGTAGTGCTTGATCACCCGCAGCTCCGGCGGGTTGCGCAGCCGCGATAGCGCCGTGCCGACCGCATCCATCACCGAACCGGTGCTCGACCCGGCGTACTGGGGGTAGAGCGGCAGCACCAGCAGACGCGTACAGCCAGCGGCCTTGAGCTTTTGCAGCTGGGTCTCAACCGAGGGCTGGCCGTAGCGCATCGCGTGTTCGACCACGAAACCTTTGCCGACCCGCTCGCCCAGGTAGCCGCGCAGCAACTTGGCCTGCTGGGCGGTCCAGTGCATCAGAGGGGAACCTTCCGGCGTCCAGATGCTGCGGTATTTCTCAGCCGACTTTGGCGACCGCAGCGGCAGGATCAGGCCGTAGAGGATGGGTTTCCATAGCAGGCCCGGGATTTCGACCACGCGCGGATCGGACAGGAATTCCCGCAGGTAGGGACGCAGCGCCTTGGCGGTCGGCGCTTCCGGCGTGCCGAGGTTGACCAGCAGCACGCCGATGCGTTCGGATTGGCCATGTTCGAAAGCAGGTTCGGGCAGGAAACGCGGCATGGATCGTCCACAAAAAAGACGGCTGCCAGATCAGCAGCCGTTTGCGATAGCGGTAGTTGGGTTCAGTTCGACAAGGCGGAAGACAACACCCGGGCTGTCACATCCACGATCGGAATCACCCGCTCGTAGGCCATCCGCGTCGGGCCGATCACCCCCAGCGTGCCGACCACGTCGCCGTCGATCTCGTAGGGCGAAGTGACGATGGAGCATTCGTCCAGCGGCAGCAGGCCGGATTCGCCGCCGATGAAGATCTGCACGCCATGCGCCCGGGCACTGGCATCCAGCAGCTGCATCAGCGCGGTCTTGCGTTCGAACACCTCGAACATCGCCTTCATGTGCTCGACGTCGGTGGCCAGGTCTGACACACCGAGCAAGTTGTGTTCGCCGGTGACCACCATGCCCTTCTGTTCCTCGGCCAGCGCGTCCTCGCCCGCCTTCAGCGCGGCGGTCATCAGGGCGGTGACGTTGCTGTGCAGCTGGCGCAGCTCGTCCTGCAGCCGCTCGCGCATCACCAGGAAGGTGCAGCCGGCATAGTGCTCGTTCAGGAAATTGGCGGCCTCGATCAGCTCAGACGGGTCGTAGTCGCGTTCGGTCTGCAGGAAACGGTTCTGCACGCTGCCGTCGGTCGCCACCAGGATCAGCAACACCCGGTTGGCGGACATGCGCAGGAATTCGATATGGCGGATCGCCAGGTTCTTGCGGCGCGGCGCCAGCACCACACCGGCGAACTGCGTCAGCTCGGACAGCAATTGGGAGGCATTGGACACCAGCCGCTGCGGGCTGTCCGGCGTTAACTGCGCCTCCAGCCGCGGCAGGATGTCGTTCGCGGTCAGCGGCTGAGCGGTCAGCAGGGTGTCGACGAAATAGCGGTAGCCGCGGGCGGTCGGAATCCGGCCGGCCGAAGTGTGCGGGCTGGCGATGAAGCCCATCTCCTCCAGGTCGGCCATCACGTTGCGGATGGAGGCCGGACTGAGGTCGAGGCCCGAGAGTCGGGACAGCGTACGCGAGCCGACCGGCTGACCGTCGGCGATGTACCGCTCGACCAGTATCTTCAGCAAACGTTGCGCGCGATCATTCAGCATGGTTCCAGAATCCGGATGCGATGCGGAGGCCCCCCGCGTCCAACCAATTATGCTTTAATGCGCGGCATGAACCAACTGTTCCGCCGCATCGCAGTCGTCGGCCGGCGCCGCACTCCGGAAGTACTGGTGTCGGTACTGCAACTGGCCAATTTCCTGCGTGACAACGGTTTGACCGTGTTCCTGGACGAAGAGTCCGTCCAGGCCGAACAGGCCGGCAATTTCCCCCGTCTGCCGCGTGCCGAACTCGGCCACAGCGTGGACCTGGTGGTGGTGATCGGCGGCGATGGCACGCTGCTGGGCATCGCCCGCCTGCTGGCCGGCTACGAGGTGCCGCTGATCGGCGTGAACCAGGGCCGGCTCGGCTTCATGACCGACGTGCCGCTCGACCGCATGCTGCCCATCGTGCGCGACATCCTGGAAGGCCGCTACCTGGCCGAGGAACGCCTGCTGCTGGAAGCCTCGGTGATGCGCGACGGGCAGGAGGTTGCCTCCGGCTCCGCCTTCAACGATCTGGTGTTCAGCCGCGGCGCACTGGGCTCGATGATTGAGTTCGAGATCTTCATCGATGGTCAGTTCGTTTACAGCCAGCGCTCCGACGGCCTGATCGTCTCCACGCCCACCGGCTCTACCGCTTATGCGCTGGCCGCCGGCGGCCCGATCCTGCATCCGTCGGTGCCGGCAATCGCCCTGGTGCCGATCTGCCCGCAGTCGATGACCAACCGCCCGATCGCAGTCAGCGACCGCTCGGAAGTGGAAGTCGTGCTGCTGCGCGGTTTTGAGAGCCGCGTCCACTTCGACGGCCAATCGCACGCCGACCTGCTGGAAACCGACCGCGTGCTGATCCGCCGCTCGGAACGCAACCTCACGCTGCTGCACCCGGTCGGCTACGACTACTTCGGTGTGCTGCGCGAAAAGCTCCACTGGGGCGAGCAACTGCTCTAGGCAGACCATTCGATATGCTGCAACGGCTGACCATCCGCGATTTCGTCATCGTCGACCGCTTGGACCTGGCGTTCCAGTCCGGCTTCACCGTGCTGACCGGCGAGACCGGCGCCGGCAAGTCGCTGCTGATCGATGCGCTGGGCCTGCTGCTGGGTGGCCGCTTCGAATCCGGTATGGTCCGCGCCGGACAAGACAAGGCCGACCTCACCGCCGAATTCGACCTGTCCGCCCTGCCCGATGCCCGGGCCTGGCTCACCGAGCAGGAGCTTACCGGCGACGATCCGGAACAACTGCTGCTGCGCCGCGTGCTGGACGCGCAGGGCAAAAGCCGCGCCTTCATCAACGGCACCGCTGCCACCGTGCAGCAGCTCCGCGAAATCGGCGAACAGCTGGTCGACATCCACGGCCAGCACGCCCACCAGTCGCTGATGCGTGGCGACGCCCAGCGCGCCCT
>CBIHQA010000301.1:0-5458 GCA_966211475.1 uncultured Neisseriales bacterium | reverse complement strand
GCCGGCGGCCCCGTGTCTATATGTCGCGGGGCCGCTGTGTGCCTGTGTCACATCCCCTGAGCGAATTCCCCATGCAACGACTCTGCGTGTACTGCGGCTCGGCCTTCGGCAATGATCCGCGCTACCGGCAAGCAGCCGAACACCTCGGCGCTACGCTGGCCCGCGAAGGCATTTCCCTCGTCTATGGCGGCGGCAAGGTCGGCTGGATGGGCGCGGTCGCCGCTGGTGCCCTGGCGGCCGGAGGGAAGGTGATCGGCGTGATCCCGCGCCTGCTGGGAGACAAGGAGCTGGCGCATCCTGGCTTGACCGAGCTCGTTCAGGTGGCCGACATGCACGAGCGCAAGGCGAGCATGGCAGATCTCGCCGACGGTTTCATCGCACTGCCGGGTGGGTTCGGCACCTGGGAAGAATTGTTCGAGGTGATCACCTGGTCTCAACTGGGCTTGCACGCCAAGCCGATGGGTCTGCTCGACGTTGCAGACTACTATCAGCCCCTGCTAGGTTTCATCCACAACAGCGTGGCCGCCGGCTTCGTGCGCAAGCAGAACGCCGACGCCCTGTTGGTCGACGCGGATCCCCATGCCTTGCTGGCGCGGATGCGCGCCTTCCTGCCGGATCGCCTGGACAAGTGGGCGCCGGCCGCGACGGGAGAGGTAGCATGAATAACTGGTTCTACAGCGGCGTGGCCGCCGTGATGTGTATCGGCATGTCGGTGTCGGCCGCCGGGCTGGATTCGCTCAGCGACCGCGACACGGTGTCCGGCCTGCAGACCGCACTGACCAAGGGTGCGGATAGTGCCGTCGGCAAACTGGGCGTGACGGACGGCTTCTTCGGCAACGACCGCGTGCGCATCCCGCTGCCGGAAACGCTGCACAAGGGCGAAAAGCTGCTGCGGACCATGGGCCTCGGCAAGCAGGCGGACGAACTGGTGCTGACCATGAACCGCGCGGCGGAGAGCGCGGTCAAGGAAGCCAAACCCATCCTGGTCGGCGCGATCAAGAAAATGACCTGGCAGGACGCTAAGGGCATTCTGACCGGCGGCGAGACGGCGGCTACCGATTACTTCCGCCGCACCACCAACGATCAGCTGACCACCCGTTTCCTGCCCATCGTGCAGAAGGCGACCTCCCGCCTGAAGCTGGCCGACAAGTACAACGCCTACGCCGGCCGCGCCGCCAAGCTGGGGCTGATCGGGGAGGGGGAGTCGAACCTCGATAACTACGTCACCGGCAAGGCCATCGATGGCCTGTTCGTGATGATCGGCGACGAGGAAAAGGCGATCCGCAAGGACCCGATCGGCCAGACCAGCAAGATCCTGCAGAAGGTGTTCGGGGCGATCTGACCCGCGACGCATGGTTTGAACGGAAAGGGCGCCTCGGCGCCCTTTTTCCTTGCCTGCCGGTATATCGCCTATCCCCGTACCCCGGATGCAGCGCAGCGGAATCCGGGGTAGTGGCGGTACCAGATGCGTTGCCCCGGATTCCGCTGCGCTGCATCCGGGCTACCGTGAGGTCAACCGTCGGGTATCTGCTGCGTTCGGCAAGGCGCCGCTTACGAGGCGGACAGCAATGCCTCGATGCGCTGTACGACCTTGGGGGAGTCCGGCGCGGTTTCGGTGGGGATGCTCTCCACCGTGCTGCCATGTCGGCCGATCAGGTACTTGTGGAAGTTCCAGGACGGAGCGACGCCGGTCTTTTCAGCCAGTGCCCGGTACAGCGGGCTGGCATCCTTGCCATGCACCTTGGTCTTTTCCGCCATCGGGAACTGCACGCCGTAGGTCAATCGGCAGAACTGCGCGATCTCCTGGTTGCTACCGGGTTCCTGCAGGAAGTCGTTGCTGGGGAAGCCGAGTACCACCAGGCCTCGGCTACGGTAGCGGCGGAACAGGGCTTCCAGCGGGGCGTACTGATCGGTATGCCCGCAGTAGCTGGCGGTGTTGACCACCAGCACGACATTGTCGCGATACTGGCAGAGGTCCATCGGCTTGCCTTGCAGGCTCTTCACCTGATGGTTCAGCAGCGGCGGGCAATCCGAGGCACGGGCGACGAGCGCGGACAGCAGCAGAGCGGGCAGGACGGCGAGCAACAGAAGGAGGCGGTTCATGTCGACCTCCGGTGAGAAATAACAAAGGCATGGTGAGACCGGTAACCCGGCCTGTCAAATTCTGAGCGACCGTGGAGGTCGCCTTGCCGGCAGCCGAGCACTTGGCTCACCGCATGGCGCAATGCGCCGCGTCTTACGCCTGCTGCGCTTTGGTGATGCGGGAACCGATCACGTGCGTAGGTTGGCGCTGAGTGCAGCGAAGCCCAACAAACCCGCTTTCCACGGAGCAACCGAACGGCTCCGCCGGGCAAGACCGACTGCGGCGCTACGTTATTTGGCGATTTGCGCCATACAGCGATTCCATAAGCAAACAGGCCGCCTTTCGGCGGCCTGTTGCATACAACGCCCGTCTCGACTCAAGCCAGCGCACGGCGGCGGAACAGTGGCTGCTGCTGGTCCACGGCACTCTGATAGACCTCGGAGAAGTCGTCCAGTCCGTTCAGCGCATCCGCCAGGTCGCGGTCGGCGCGCACGGCAAAAGCGTCGAAGCCGCAGCGGGCCAGGTAGAACAGCTGGTCACGCAGCACGTCGCCGACGGCGCGCAGTTCGCCGGTGTAGCCATAGCGCTGGCGCAGCAGGCGGGCCAGCGAGTAGCCCCGGCCATCCGCGAACGCAGCGAAATGCACGGCGATCACCTCGAAGCGACCCAGGTCGGCCACGAAGTCTTCCGGCTCGGTATCGCCATCGACCAGCAGGCCGAGCGGCGCGTTACGGGCCAGCAGCGCTTCACGCTGAGTCAGCCATACCGATACCGGCACGATCACGGCACCATCAGCCGGTACCGTCGGTTGCACGTCCTCTTCGACCGCCAGCGTCAGCCAACTGTCTTCGACGATCTGCCGGTTCTTAATGAGCTTTGGCATACACGCGCTCCTTGAACGGGTCGATCCCGAGGCGGCGGACGGCGTCGATGAAGGGCTCTTCATCGTCACGCAGGTCCAGGTAGGTGTTGATGATCTTTTCGATCACGTCCGGGACTTCGCTCTGCGCGAAGGACGGGCCGATCACCTTGCCGATCGAAGCCGCACGGCCGTGTTCGTCCAGGCCCTGGTGGCCGCCCAGCGAGATCTGGTACCACTCGGAGCCGTTCTTGTCGACGCCCAGGATGCCGATGTGACCCACATGGTGGTGACCGCAGGAGTTCATGCAGCCGGAGATGTTCAGGTCCAGCTCGCCGATGTCGTACAGGTGGTCGAGGCTGTCGAAGCGTTCCATCAGCGCTTGCGCGATCGGGATGGACTTCGCATTGGCCAGCGAGCAGAAGTCACCACCCGGGCAGGCGATGATGTTGGTCAGCAGGCCGATGTTCGGCATCGCCAGGCCAAGTTCCTTGGCGCGTTGCCACAGCGCGTACAGCTCGCGCTGTTCGACATCGGCCAGGATCAGGTTCTGCTCGTGCGACACGCGCAGTTCGCCGAAGCTGTAACGGTCGGCGAGTTCCGCCACCGCATCCATCTGCTCGTCAGTCGCATCGCCCGGCGCCACTTCTGCGCGCTTCAGGCTCAGCGTCACCGCGGCGTAGCCCGGCTGCTTGTGGGCGCGGACATTGCGCTCCACCCAGCGGGCAAAGGCCGGGTCGGCCGCCTTGCGGGCGAGGAAGTCGGCATCGTCGCCGGCGAAGGTCTTATACGCCGGATCGACGAAGAAGCCGGTGACGCGGTCAAGCTCTTCCTGCGTCAGGGTGGACGGGCCATTCTGCCAGTGCTGCCATTCGTCCTCGACCATCTGGGCGAATACATCCGGGCCGAGCGCCTTCACCAGGATCTTGATGCGGGCCTTGTACTTGTTGTCGCGGCGGCCGTAGCGGTTGTACACGCGCAGCACGGCGTCGCAATACGACAGCAGGTGGTGGATCGGCAGGTTGTCGCGGATCGCCACGCCGAGGATCGGGGTACGGCCCATGCCGCCACCGACCAGCACTTGGGCGACCACTTCGCCTGCGTCGTTCTTCGACAGGTTGATCCCGATGTCGTGCAGGTAGACGGCGGCGCGGTCGTGCTTGGCGCCATTCACCGCAATCTTGAACTTGCGCGGCAGGTAGGCGAATTCCGGGTGGAAGGTGTACCACTGACGCAGGATTTCGCAGTACGGGCGCGGATCGACGATCTCGTCTTGCGCCACGCCGGCGAACTGGTCCGAGGTGACGTTGCGCACGCAGTTGCCCGAGGTCTGGATCGCGTGCATCTGCACGCTCGCCAGCTCGGCCAAGATGTCGGGTACGTCTTCCAGCTTGGGCCAGTTGTACTGGATGTTCTGGCGGGTGGAGAAGTGGCCGTAGCCGCGGTCGTACTTGCGGGCGATCTCGGCGAGCTTGCGCAGCTGGCGGGTGGACAGCATGCCGTAGGGCACGGCCACGCGCAGCATCGGCGCCAGGCGCTGGATATAAAGGCCGTTCTGCAAGCGCAGCGGACGGAATTCGTCCTCGCTCAGCTCACCGGCGAGAAAGCGGCGGGTCTGATCGCGGAACTGTCGAACCCGGTCGTCGACAATGCGCTGATCGATCTCGTCGTACTGGTACATGTGTGTAGCCCATGTCCTTTTGGTGGTCGTCGCACCTTAACATGCGCGCTATATGCGCTGAAGGAATAAATCCTGATAAGTTAAGCGTGCCCTGGAATGTGCAAAGGCAAAGGGCGGGGTGGCAAACACCCCGCCCAAAAGCGGTCAAGCCGGCATCAGTCCTTCTTGATGTGCAGCCCGCATTCCTTGGTTTCGGGGTTTTCCCACCACCAGCGGCCAGCACGCACGTCTTCGCCCATGGCCACCGCACGGGTACAGGGGCCGCAGCCGATCGACGGGTAGAACTTGTCGTGCAGCTCGTTGTACGGAATGTTGTTGGCGCGGATGTAGTCCCACACGTCCTTTTCGGTCCATTCGATCAGCGGGTTGAACTTCTCCAGCCCGTTGTCCTTGTCGAATTCCTGGTTGCCGAGATCCTTGCGGGTGGGCGACTGTTCGCGGCGCAGGCCGGTGATCCAGGCCTTCTTGCCGGACAGCGCGCGGCGCAGCGGGTCGATCTTGCGGATACGGCAGCATTCCTTGCGCATTTCCACGCTGTTGTAGAACGCGTTGATGCCGTTCTCGCGCACGTACTTTTCGGTGGCGGCGGTATCCGGGAAATACACCTTCACTGGGTGGGCGGTGTAGGTTTCCTCGACCTTCTGCATCAGTGTGTAGGTTTCGGGCGGCAGGCGGCCGGTATCCAGGCTGAAGCCCTCGATCGGCAGGTTGTTGCTGGCGATCAGGTGGGTTATCACCATGTCTTCGGCACCGTAGCTGTTGGCGAACACGGCCGGTTGATACTCGGCAGCAATTTTCCTCAACAGTTCGACCGATTCTGCGACCTTCTGATCCA
>CBIHQA010000300.1:0-5461 GCA_966211475.1 uncultured Neisseriales bacterium | reverse complement strand
CCTTGCCGCAGGCTTTCGAGCATCCGCAGGTCAAGCATCGCAAGATGCGGGTGGAAGTGCCGCATCCGCAGGCGGGCACCGTGCCGTTGGTGGCGAACCCGATGCGCTTGTCGGCGACGCCGATCGAATATCAGACGCCGCCGCCGATGCTGGGGCAGCATACAGACGCGGTATTGGGCGATCTGCTCGGCAAGGATGAGCAGGCACTGGCGGCGTTGCGGGACGCTGGCGTGATCTAGGCTGCGGACAACGGTGAGGAGCCGGCATCGGAAGGGCGCAAAGCAAGCCTTGCTGGTTTGACCAACGGCAACCCATCCGCAGCCTCTCTGAGACTTTCCCACCCTCCAACTCCCGCCTGCCGGCGGGAGGGGGGAAGATGGTCCGCAAGCGGGCCATCGGGAATTGACAGCACAAAGGCGGCCAGCAGGCCGCCTTTGTGCTGTTGGGACCGCTTTCCGTCTTCGTCCGGTGCGGCTTTGCCCGGGACGTCGGTCGCCGCGCTGGCGGGGTTCGGTCAAACCGGCTTAAATGCAGGTAGATTCCTTTCCGCGGAATACCGATGCGCCTAGACCTGCCCACGGCCACGCTGCTCTGCATGTTTGCAGCGCTGACGGTTGCCGGCCTGGTGGCCTATCTGGCCAAGGTGCTGCGCCAGGGGCTGCCGTCCATGTACCTGTGGGCGGCGGCCTATCTGCTGTACACGATCCGGTTTGCCGTACTCCTGTCAGGGCAGAGCCGCTATTCCGACCAGTTGCTGACCGCTGCGCTGGGGTGCCTGTGGCTGGGCGCCCGGCGACTGGTCGGCCGTCCGGCGCCGGCGCAGAGCGCGATGTGGTCGAAGCCGTCGGCGAAGGCTTCGTCGATGGTGAGCGTGCCGCCGAAGCGCACCCCGCCGAACATCGCGAACTCCGGCCGGCGCCGGCGGCCGTTCCCCTCGTTGCAGTGATCCTGGTGGTGCTCTGGACGTCGCTGGGTGGCAACGCGCTGACGCCGCCCTGGGACGATCTGCTGCCTTACTGGCTAGATGGCGTACTGGCGATCTGGGCCGGGCTGTCGCTGTGGCGTGCGGAGCAGCGGCATCCGATGCTGGGGCTGCACCTGCTGGGGGCGCTGCTGATCCTGCATGGGCTGCATCTGCTCGATTATCCCTGGATGCAGGAGGTGGCCTGGTTCCGGCCGCTGGGGTTCCTGATTGCGGCAGGGCTGATTCTCGCGGTGGGCATGACCTTCCTGCTGATTGCCGCCAACTGGCAGCGGCAGCAGGCGGAACACCTGGCGGAGCGGTTGCGTGAGCAGGTGCGGCAGCATGACCAGGTCGCAAGGGAACTGCAGCGCACCGATTCGCTGTTCCAGACGCTGTACCACCGCACGCCGGTGATGATGCACGTGCAGGACAGCAATGGCCGCATCGAGGCGGTTAGCGACTTCTGGCTGGAGTACCTGGGGTTCCAGCGCGGCGAAGTGCTCGGGCGGCCGTTCAACGACTTCCTGGCCGATAGCGGCCGGGCCTACATGGCGGACCAGGGCTGGCAGCGCTTGTCGGAGCGGGGCGACCTGCTCAATGTCGAAATGGGCTGGTGCCGCCATGATGGCACCACGCTGGATGTGCTGATGTCTGCCGCAGTGGACCGCGGTGATCATGCTGGCGACCGGGTGCTGGTAGTGGCGGTCGACATTTCAGAGCGCAAGGCCATCCAGTCTGCGCTAGTGGCTAGCGAACGGCGGTTCCGCCGCATCTTCGACTCCGCCACCAATATCGCGGTGCAAGGCTATGCGGCTGACGGCACGGTGATCTACTGGAACGCGGCCAGCGAGCGCTTCTTCGGCTACACGGCGGCCGAGGCATTAGGGCGCTCGCTCGGCGACCTGCTGCTCGGACCAGCCGAAATGACCGAGTTCCTGAAAAAGGCCAATGCCTCACTGGAGTCCCATATTCCGCCGGAACCGGCGGAGATGACCGTCCGCTGCGCCGATGGCGCGCTGCTGGCCGTGTATTCCAGCCAGGTGGTGATCCAGAACCGGCGTGGCGAGGCGGAAATCTATTGCATCGACCTGGACCTGTCCGAGATCAAGGCGCTACGACGGGAGCTGGCGGTGGCCGACCAGCGCTTCATCCGCTTTGCGGAAAGCTCGACGCTGGGCGCGTTCTCCTTCGATGCGCAGGGCCGCTTCGAATTCGCCAACGCCCGTTATGGCGAGCTGGTGGGCATGCGGCCGGTCGACCTGGTCGGGCAAAGCTGGCATGCGGTACTGCCGCGTTTGCATCCGGACGATGTGTCGACCTTCCTGGAGGATTGGGATTCGCTGATGCACGGCGGTCACGAAGCGGTGTCGGAACGGCGTTTCATCCACGGCGAGAGCCGAGTTACCTGGGTACGAGTACGGGTAGTGCCGATGATGGAGGGCGGGGCGCTGGTGGGCGCGGTCGGCACCATGGAGGACGTTACCGAGCGCAAGCACATGGAGCAGGCGCTGCGCGATAGCGAAGAACGCTTCTCCCGCGTGTTCCAGCTGCTGCCGGATGCGGTGATTCTGACCGACCCGGGCAATGGCCGCTTCATCGACGTCAACCATGCCTGGCAGGCGTTGTCTGGCTTCTCCCGCGACGACACTATCGGTTGTACCGCACTGGAGCTGGGGTTCTGGATCGATTCCGGCCAGCGTGCGCTGTTCCTGCAACGGCTGGAGCAGGAAGGGGAAGTGCGCGGCAGCGAGTCCGACGCCCGCCGCAAGGATGGCCGGCGGATCCTGTGCATGGTGTCGGCCCGCTATGTGGAAGTCGGCGGCCGACGCCTGATGATGACCATCCTGCGCGATGTCACCGACGAGCGTGCCAATGAACGCGCCGTGCTGGAACTCAACCAGCGGCTGGAAGAAAAGGTCAGCGAACGTACCGCCGAGCTGGAGGCCGCCAACGCGGAGCTGGCCGGCGCGCTGGAAACCCTGCAACGGGCGCAGGACGAACTGGTGCGTGCCGAGAAGCTCGCTTCGCTCGGCGAGTTGGTCGCCGGTATCGCGCATGAGCTGAATACCCCGGTGGGCAACGGCGTCACGGTGACCAGCACGCTGGTGGAGAAGACGGCGGAGTTCGCCGAGCAGCTCGAACGCGGTAACCTCAAGCGCTCCGTGCTGTCGGCCTATCTGGACAATGTGCGGATGGCGGGCGACCTGCTGACGCGCAACCTGGAACAGGCCGACGAGCTGATCGCCGGCTTCAAGCAGGTGGCGGTCGACCAGACCAGCGCCAAGCGCCGCCGCTTCGATCTGCGCCATACGCTGGAAGAAGTGATGGCCACGCTGGCGCCCACCTTCAAGAAGAGCCCGCTGAGGCTGCACCTGGATGTGCGGGTCGATACCGAGATGGACAGTTTCCCAGGTCCGCTGGGCCAGGTGATCACCAACCTGGTGCAAAACGCCCAGATGCACGGTCTGGAAGGCCGCGCCCATGGCGAGGTGTCGGTGGTGGTCTATGATTCCGGTGAAGGGCGGATCAGGCTGGAGGTGCGCGATGACGGTGTCGGTATCGCCACGGAGCAGCAAAAGCGCATCTTCGACCCCTTCTACACCACCAAGCTCGGGCAGGGCGGTAGCGGGCTGGGCCTGCACATCGTGTACAGCCTGGTGACCCGCGTGCTGGGCGGGCGCGTGTGGGTGGAAAGCGAGCCCGGAAAAGGCGCGACATTCATCGTGGACATGCCGGTGAACGCGCCGGAATCAACTGCTTAGCCGTCGAAAAGGACCGATGCACACTGTCTGCCGGATGCGCGCAAGCGCTGCGGTGGGCGGGTTGGACAGTCTGGCGCCGTTGGGCGCCTCACCGTCCCCGGTTCGTTCCGGCCGGCTGCCAGAGGCCGATCGCATGCCGACCAATACCCCGGACGACGACGACCTGCTGGTCTTCGGCGACGAGGACCATGAGGAAGGGGAGCGTGCCGTGCTAGCAGACGGCTGGCGGATCCTGATCGTCGACGACGAAGAGGAAGTCCACCAGGCAACCACCTTCGCCCTTCGGGACCAGGCCATCCTCGGCCGGCCGCTGGAGTTCCTGCACGCGCGCAGCATTGGCGAGGCACGCGCTATCCTCGAGCAGACAGCCGATGTGGCGGTGATCCTGCTCGACGTGGTGATGGAAGCCGAAGACGCCGGCCTTACCTTCGTGCAGGTGATCCGCGACGAGTTGCAGATGCACGAGGTGCGCATCGTGCTGCGTACCGGCCAGCCGGGCTACGCGCCGGAGCTGTCCGCCATCCGCGACTACGACATCAACGACTACAAGACCAAGTCCGAACTCACCTTGACCCGGCTGGTCACCACGCTGACCAGCGCCATCCGCTCCTACGACCAGATCCGCACCATCTCCGCCAGCCAGCGTGGGCTGGACCGCATCGTGCATGCTGCGGCCAGCCTGTTCGCCCAGCGCACGCTGGAAGGCTTTGCCGAAGAGGCGATGCACCAACTCGCCAACCTGCTCGGCCAGCCGCTGGAGGGCATGCTGTGCGCCCAGACCGGTGCCCGGCTGGATACCGTCAACGGCAAGGAATGGTATGTATTCGGCGCGGTCGGCCGTTTCCAGTCGCTGACCGGGCAACTGCTGCACCGGCTGGACGACGACGAGGTTCTAACCGACATCCGGTTGACCGCCGCGCAGCAGCAGAACCTGTTTCGCGAATACGCCGCCGGGCTCTACCTGAAAGGGGCGGGCGGGCGCGAGGCGGTGATCTACCTGTCGGCTCCGCAGCCGCTGGATGCCACCGACCGGCAGCTGATCGAGGTGTTCTGCTCCAACATCGCGGTGGGGCTGGACAATGTGATCCTGTTCCAGAAGCTGAGCACCGTCGCCTACACCGATGCGCTGACCGGGCTGCCGAACCGCAGCCAGTTCATCGCGATGATCGACAACGCCTTGCCGGACGCGTTGACCACCCATAGCGTGGTGCTGATCGATCTGGATCATTTCTCCGAGGTCAACGATGCGCTCGGCCACGGCAATGGCGACCAGTTGTTGCAGGCGGTAGCCACGCGGCTGCGCGATTCGGTGCCGTCCAGCCTGGCGCTGGCCCGGGTGGGGGCGGATACCTTCGGCCTGTTCGGCCCGTCGGCCGACATCGACCCGGTGACCATCCTCAACCTGTTCCTGTCGCCGTTTGCGGTGAACGCCTACTTCCTGCGGGTGCGGGCCACCATGGGCATCGCCCGGCTTTCCGAAACCGCCGGTGGCGGCCTGGGAGCGCTGAAGGATGCCAACATCGCGCTCAACCGCGCCAAGCAGGACCAGCGGGCGATGGTCAATGACAGTTTCGTCGAGCCGCGCCAGGTCGACCGCTCGGTCGTCTTGCCGCTGCTGATCCACGGCGATGCGGCGTTTGCCGGCCAGGGCGTGATCGCCGAATGCCTCGGGCTGTCGGGCCTCAAGGGGCACCGCACGGGCGGCTCGATCCACTTCGTGATCAACAACCAGATC
>CBIHQA010000299.1:0-5479 GCA_966211475.1 uncultured Neisseriales bacterium | reverse complement strand
TCGCCATCCCCCCGCGTTTGCGTCCATCAAGGAGCGGGCCGTTGACGTGCCCCCGACAGCGAGTGACGACGCTCAGCGCATCGTCACGAACTCCTCCGCCACGGTGGGGTGGATCGCCACCGTGTCGTCGAAGTCCTTCTTGGTGGCGCCCATCTTCAAGGCGACGGCGAAGCCCTGCAGGATCTCATCCATGCCGTAGCCGATGCCATGGATGCCGACCACGCGTTCTTCCGGCCCGGTACAGATCAGCTTCATCCGCACCGGCTGCCGGTGCTGCGTCACCGCGGTGTACATGGCGGTAAACGAGGACTGATAGACCTTCACCTGCGCGTCGCCGCACTGTTGGCGGGCCTGCGGCTCGCTGAGGCCGACCGTGCCGATCGGCGGATGGCTGAAGATCACCGTCGGAACATTCTCGTAGTCGAGATGCTCGTCGGTCTTGCCGTTGAACAGGCGCTCGGACAGGCGGCGGCCCGCGGCGACCGCAACGGGCGTCAGGTCCAGTCGGCCGATGACATCCCCGACGGCGTAGATGCCTTGGGCGCTGGTGTTCTGGTACTTGTCCACCGTGATGTAGCCGTCCTCGTCGACGGCCACACCTGCGGCCTCTAGCCCCAGCGCCGCTGTGTTCGGCTTGCGGCCGGTCGCCCACACCAGGCAATCCACGGTATGGCTGCCGCCGTTTTCAAGTTGCAAGGTCAGGCTGCCGTCGTCGTTCTTGATGACGGCTTTCGGCGTCGAATGGCGATGCAGCGTCGGCCCCTCGGCTTCCATCACTTCGACCAGGGTCTCGCGCAGCATCGGGTCAAAGCTGCGCAGCGGCGCCTCATAGCGCATGAACAGGTGGGTATCCGACCCCAGCGCATGCAGCACACCGGCTACTTCCACCGAGATGTAGCCGGCCCCGACAACGGCCGTGCGGGCCGGCAGCGCAGCCAGCTCGAAGAAGCCATCGGAATCGATGCCGTATTCCGCCCCCGGAATGTCCGGGCGGGCCGGCCGGGAGCCGGTGGCGATCAGGATATGGTCGGCCGTCATCCGCTCGCCACCGACTTCGACGGTGCGGGCATCGACGAACCGCGCGAAGCCGGAGATGAGCTCCACCTGGTTACGCGCCAGCCCCTTTTCGTAAGAGGCGTGAATGCGCTCGATGTAGGCATTGCGGTTGGCGATCAGGCGATCCCAATCAAAACGGTTCACCGTCGTGTCGTAACCATAGTCCGGCCCGTAGCGATGAATCGCCTCGCCGATCTGCGCCGCGTGCCACATCACCTTCTTCGGCACGCAGCCGACGTTGACGCAGGTTCCGCCGATCGCACCGGCTTCGATCAGCGCACAGCGCTTGCCGTACATGGCCGCCCGGTTGGCGGACGCAATGCCGCCACTGCCGCCGCCGATGATGATGTAGTCGTAGTGCTTCATGCCGATATCCTCCCACCAAGGTAAGTACCATGCATGGCGAATTCCGGCAAACGCTGCACTCCCAGGCTCGCCGCCTCGATGGCGCCTGCAACGTAGCCCGGAAATTGACGCGACCATTCGCTGGCGATGCCCGTCAGGCGGTCACGCCAAGGGCCGGATAGCGTGGTAGTGGCGGGCGCTCCAGCGTGATGGTCGGTGCTAACCTGATCGGCATCGGTCGCCGTGTACGGGTCTTGCGCCCAATCCTTGATGGCCTCCAGCTTGGGACTACCCGCCTGCGGGCCGAACAGACGGGTGAGCTGTGCTCGGCAATGCATGCGCAGCACGTCTTCAGTGACGCCCTGGCGGACGCTGGCCGACACCCCAAAGAAGCCGAACAGTGCCGCGCTGCCGCCGGGCACGGAGGCATCGTGGATTTCCCCCAGCAGCCCCTGCATGCTTCGCGCATCGCCGGATAGCCCCTGCTCGCGCCAGAACGGCGTGTCGTAGACCGCGATGTACTTGGCGTGGGGCGCCATCCAGGTGGCTGCCTCACGCCATTGCCGGGCCAGTGCATCCGGCAGGGGCGGTGTGAACGTGATGCTGCGCTCGACCAGCCGAGGCGGCACTGCCAGCAGCACCTGTTCGGCACGCCAGGTCGTGGTGTGTTGAGAGAGGTCTTCGCTATCCAGCTCGATGTGGTCGCCGACGAGGCACATCCGGCGTACGGCTTGGCTGGTGACGATCCGTGCCGGTGTCAGGCGCCGGGACAGCGCATCGGTCAGTGCCTCCATCCCACCCGCGAGGCGCATCGAGGTCGGCACATTCCGGAACCCGCGCCTTCTCACCGCCGGCTCGTTGGGCGAGTACTCGACCACCATGTCGCCAGTCTCGTGCTGCTCGAAGCATGTCAAGCCCAGGTCACTGACCAGCCGATCCAGCTGGGGCTGCATATCTGGCCAGAACCAGGTCGGGCCGAGGTCGAAGCGATCTAGTCCACCCCCGGCTGTCACGGAGGCAATGCGGCCGCCCAAGCGATCCCGCGCCTCTAGCAGCAGGTAGTCGCGGATGCCGTTCTGCTCCAGCAGGTGGGCGGCATACAGGCCGCTCAAGCCGCCGCCGACGATGGCGACGCGTGCCGTCTGCACGCTCATGCCCCCGCCGCCATGCCGTTCAGGGCGCCCGTCTTGAGGTAGAGCGTCGCCCCCTGCGTACCGGCGACGATTTCCGGGGTTTCAGCCGCGGGTAGCCGTATCCAACTGCCGAGCCCGCAAGGCAGGCCCCACGCCACCAATTGCCCGGCCAAGATCAGCAATTCCGCGCCGTTCACCGCATCGGCGAACAGGGTTTCACCTGGCACCAGCCGTTGCAGGCAGACCTGTTCGACATCGTCCGAAAACAGCGGGCAGACCTGCCGATTGCCCTGCTGCTGCCAAGAGGCCGGATCGCGGCTGTCGATACGCACATGCTGCTGTTCACCGGGCTGCATCTGCCAGAGTTTGACGAAGATCGTGGTGCCCTCGACGCTGAAAGGCTGATGGACCGAGCCTGGCGGATTACGCAAATACCAACCCGCCGGATACTGCGCATCGCCTTCGCAGAAGGTGCCGGACAGCACCAGGATCTCCTCGCCACCAGGATGCGGATGGCGCGGAAAACCGGCGCCGGGCGCATACCGCACGATGCTGGTCGCCCGGGCCGCCTCGCCACCCAGCCGGTCCAGCATCATCCGCTCGACCCCGTTTTGTGGGGAGGCCACCCACTGGTACTGGTCGGGCGTGACGATGACCCGGCGCGAGAAGTCTGCGTTGACGAGCATGGGCGTGATCCTGAAAGACGGGGGAGGGCGTGCTACATCCTATCGAAGTATGGAACGGGTGCCGCATCGGCACCCGGTAATGCAGCACTACGCAACCTGATAAATGGACACGTCGGGCGCGGCATCCAGCAGCGGCTTGAGGCTGGTGACCACGTCGGCATTGAACAGCGCGCTCTGCAAATAGGCGCTAGCGTTCTCCGCGCTATCAAAACCATGCAGCACCTGCACATCTTCGTCGCGCACCAGCAGTTCCTTCGACTTCGCGCCAGCGACGGTGTCGAGGAACGGTGCCTTGTATTTCTGATAGACGCCGGCTGCCGCAGCCCGATTGGCGGGGGCGATCTTGAGGGTGATTTGCAGGTAGACCATGTCGTTTCTCCTGGTTGAGTGGGGCGTTCTGTTGCGGCGCCGTGCTTTTGTAGGTTGCGTTGGAAGAGGCAGGAAGAAAAACTATCTATCCTCCATCGGCCCCGGCTGTGCCAGACACCACTTGGCATTGCCGCATGGCGTTTAACCTTGAGCACGGACGAGATTTTTCGCAGATTCCCCGCTACCGACAAACGAGATAAAGTGTTCCTATCTAAAAGAAAAACTTTATCGAATGAAATCGCCTGTCCACCTGAATGCCTTGCGTGCTTTCGAGGCCAGTGCCCGCCATCAGAGCTTTTCTGCGGCGGCGGCCGAACTCCACGTCACCCCCGCTGCGGTGGGGCAGCTGGTGCGTACTCTGGAGGAATGGCTGGGCGCACCGCTGTTCCATCGAAGCACCAGCGGGCGCGCCCGGCTGGTCGCCACCGAAACGGCTGAACGCGCCTTGCCGGACATCCGGGCGGGGTTCGACCGCCTGACGTCGGGTCTGGAACGGCTCAAGGAAGGGTCGGCCAGCGGCGTGCTGACCGTCACCGTCAGCCCGGCCTTTGCCGCCAAATGGCTGCTGCCGCGCATCGACCGCTTCCAGACCGCCTGGCCCGACACCGACGTACGCCTGGATACCAGCCTGAAGCCAGTGGACTTCGTTGCCCAACGGGTCGATATCGGTGTGCGCTATGGCACGGGAAGCTGGCCGGGGCTCAAGGCGGACAAATTGATGGATGAGGAGGTCTATCCGGTCTGCTCGCCCGGCCTGCTACGCGAAGGAGGGCGGCTGCGGCAGCCGAATGACCTGACCCGGGATACGCTGATCCACGACCTGTCGATGGACAGCCATGCAGGTTTCCCCTCTTGGGACGCGTGGCTGCAGAAAGCGGGCGTGACCGGCGTCACCACCACGCGCGGTCTGCAGATCAACAATTCCGCCGCCGTCTTGCAGGCCGCGATCGATGGCCACGGCGTCGCGCTGGCCCGCAGTGTGATGGCGCACGACGACCTGACAACCGGGCGGCTGGTCCGATTGTTCCCGGACGTGACGTTTGCCTCTCCGCTGGCCTACTACGTCATCTACCGTGCCGAGTGTTCCGGTTTGCCGAGGTTGATAGCGTTTCGGGATTGGCTGCTGGAGGAGGCGGCAGCACCTGGGCTTGAAAAGATGGAGCAGCTTTAGCACAAGCTCGCGCCGGATAGGCTCCCCACCGATTCCCACTCAAATAAGGGGCCCCCTGGTGCCGCCAACGACAAGGCAACGGGGGATCCGACCTGCTGCAACGTTCATGAAGCCGCGGTTGCCGGCACCCCTTTTGCCCAGGCCAGCAACGGCAGGCTGCAAAACTGGCTGATGCCATACACCATCGCCCAGTCGGGAAGCGACGTCCGTACCACCAGCAATCCGCCTAACAATGCGATCAGGGCCAACCGTGCGGCCTCCCAACGACAGCCTTCGACGGGTCGAGCCAACATCTCCCCCAGCGCCAGCACCGCCATGGACAAGCCCGCCAACACGTAGACCAGCTCCACCGTGCCCCCTGTCGGCCACTTCAGCAGCCACACCACGCCGGCGACGTAACTCAGGCCGAACTGCAGCACCGCGTAGGCCTGTAGCCGCCCGGGAATCGTCGTGTCGTACTTGCGGAAGGCGGTGGCATCCCAAGCGAGGTCGACCCCCTCCGGCGTCCAGCCCGGCGGCTTGAACCACACCTTCAGCTTGTCCTGCCAGCGGGGCAAGGCGCCGGCCTGCCGCCACAGGTCCAGGTAGACCTTCAGGTTGGCGTAGAGCGGGTTCCAGCTTGCCAGCTGGCCACGCACCCCGTAAATCGGCGGTTCCTCCGCGCGCTCGTCGACGAAGGTGCCGAACAGCCGGTCCCACAGCATCAGGAAGCCGCCGTA
>CBIHQA010000298.1:0-5529 GCA_966211475.1 uncultured Neisseriales bacterium | reverse complement strand
ATCCTGCTGCACTGCCAGCAAGTTCCAGCCGACCAGTGCCGCCATGGCACGCTGCGCCAGCCAATCCGCAGCCTGGATGGCGTAGTAGCGTTCCCATGCGCCACGCAACAAGGCCGGCGTGAAGTCGTCGTACAACCAGTGTCGGCAGATCGCGTAGCTGTAAGCGGCTACCGTGAAGGGCCGCCCCAGATCAGGCAAACGAGCGCCGAACTGATGCTCGTAGAGTTCCAGACCATGCCAGTATTCGCAGGCGAGCACGGCGTGCGGCAAGGCCTGTTCCAGCGTGACCAGCGGATTGGCCAGATCGCGCACCAACTGACGCGACGCCGCCTCGCGATCCACTTTGCCATGCAGCAGCCAATGGCAAAGCAGCCGGCAGGCACCCCATCCGTGCTGCGCCTGATCTTCCACCAGGGGTAGCCATTTGGAGGCGGCCAGGAAGCGTTCCGCCTGACGCAGCAGCGCCAGTGCTTCGCGGTCGAACCCGCCGACCAGCAGGGCCAGGCAGGCGTCTTGCACCATCTCCTGCGCACTGGCGGTCAACATGCCCCGTCGATAGGCCTCCTCGGGCGATTCGGCCAGCCGCATCAATATTCCGAAGGGTCCCAGTAGCCGGGCACGCTCCCGTTCGGGGCAGAATCGCAAGGCATTGCCGGCGTCAGCAATGGGCAGCATGAAAGAAGTCTCCTGGCCGAGCCAAACCGTCAGCGGGCAGCGACAAAACGCTGGGGATAGAGAATCTGTTCTTCGGAAATCCGGCCCCCCAGCGCCGTGCGCAGTCGCGAAGCCAGTCCGGGCGAGGCCTGGGCGGTCATCCGCTCCAGCGCGGACAAGTGCGGCTGTGTGACGCCGACCTGTGCCGCCAGCGCGGCCTGGGTCAGCCCAGCCGCACGCCGCGCGTGATACAGCGGCGTCGTCGGGACGGGTCGATGGGGGCGATTTCCATTCAATGACATTGGCAATAAATATAGATATCACGCTTGTATAGGTCAAGCGTTTTATCTATTTCACCTTTATAGATGACATCTATAAAATCAGCGCATGATCGGGGAGCGAATCAAGCAGGCCCGCACGCAGCGGGAAATCAGCCAGGGTGCCCTTGCGGGCCTCGTGGGGGTGGCGCAGCCCACGGTATCCCAGTACGAGCGCGGTGTTGCCGTGCCCTCCACCGACACGCTGTCGTCGCTGGCTCGGGTACTGCGGGTCAGTTTCGAATGGCTGGCAACCGGACGTGGCGAGATGGACTTCCGCTATGACACTTCCGCGCACGCCTTGGCCACCCACGAACCACCACCGCCCGACGAGCAGGAACTGCTCACCCTCTATCGTGCGCTGCCGGCGGGCCGACGCGACGCCCTGCTGGAATTCATCAAGCGCTGGAAGTAAGCACCGCTGGACGTTGCCCGTGGTCTAGCCGGACAACGGGTCATCGAAAGGTGCCGATGCTTTTCGAAAACATCAGTATGATGAGCGCCCAATCGGATTGATCCTTCGGAGACACCCATGATCGGCCTGGTTCGCGGCCTGCTGCTCGAAAAGTCCCCTCCCACCGTGATCGTGCTGGCGGGTGGCGTCGGCTACGAGGTGGACGTGCCGATGAGCACGCTGTACGACCTGCCGGATACCGGTCGCGAAGTGCAGCTGTATTGCCATTTCGTGGTACGGGAAGATGCGCAGCAGCTGTATGGCTTCCTGACGCGGGCAGAGCGCGATGCCTTCCGGCAGTTGCTGAAGGTCTCCGGGGTCGGGCCCAAACTGGCGCTGGCCGTGTTGTCCAACCTGTCGGTCGGCGACCTTGCCACGGTCCTTTCTACCGGCGACGCTGCACGGCTCGCCAAGACCCCCGGCATCGGCAAGAAGACGGCAGAGCGTCTCATCCTGGAACTGGGCGGCAAGCTCGCTCCGACTGGCACCCGCTTGCCCGGCTTACTCACGCCGCCGGCCACCCCGCAGAGCGACGTGATGCAAGCCTTGCTGGCCCTCGGCTACAGCGAGAAGGAAGCCGGCACGGTGGTGAAGCAGTTGCCGGAAGACGTGAAGGTGGAAGACGGTATCCGGCAGGCGCTCAAGCAGCTCGCCAAAGCGTAGCCTGCATCCTCAGCCGCCGGAAAGGGCAGCCACCAGCATCACTTCCGCCCCAGCGGGTAGCGGCGTGTCCAGCGGACGCGCCAGTTCACCGTTCACGAAGACCTTGAAATGGGTGCGCAACGCCCCCTGCTCGTCCACCACCCGGAAGCGCAGGCCAGGGTAGCGCTGGTCCAGCGCCTGAAACAGGTCAGCCAGCGTCGCCATGTCAGGCAGCGTCACCTCGCCGGCGCCGGCGGTATAGCTCCGGACATGCGTCGGCAGCAGCACACGCATCAGGCGACCTCGACCGCATAGATCTCGGGCAGATGCCGCGCTAGGCAGGTCCAGTTGTCGCCCTCGTCGGTACTGCCCCAGACCTCGCCACAGGTGGTGCCGACATAGACGCCGGCCGGGTCGTCCCCATCCACCGCCATCGCCTGGCGCTTCACGGTGAGCCAGGCCTGCTCCGCCGGCAACCCTTTGTCCAGGCGTGTCCACGACATGCCACCGTCGCGGGACCGGTAGGCCGCCGGCCGGCCGCCAGGCGACACGCGCGGCCAGACATCGGACGCATCCATCGGGAACAGCCACAGGGTGTCCGGGTCGCGCGGATGCAGGCCAACCGGAAAGCCGATGTCGTAACGCACGTCACCGTCACTTGGCAGGTTCGCCCCGATGTCCTGCCAGACTTCGCCGGGGCGATCCAGCCGGAACACCCCACAGTGGTTCTGCTGATAGAGGCGGTCCGGCTGCAACGGATGCAGCTGGACGCAATGCGGGTCGTGACCGAACTCAGCGTCTTCCTGCGGCAGGAACAGGGCGCGCACGCCCCGGTTGAGCGGGCGCCAGTGTTCGCCCCGGTCGGTGGATTCGAAGGTCCCGCCGCTCGACATGCTCAGGTAGAGGTGCGCCGCGTCGCGCGGGTCGACCAGGATGGAATGCATTTTGGGGCCGTCTGGCGTGCCGTCCTGCTCGCCACCGGTCCAATCCTTGTAGCGGGGATGGTGATTGAAGCCCACCACGACCTGCCAGGTCTGCCCGCCGTCCTCGCTGCGGAACAGGCCCTGCGGCGAGCTGCCGGCATACCAGACACCCGGTTCGCTGGCATGGCCCGGCGTCAGCCAGAACACATGGTCGAGTACCCGTCCACCGGTTTCGGGGTCGAATGCGGGCGGGCGAGCGTCTTCTTGCCAGGTCTGCCCGCTATCGCCGGAACGGAACACTGTCGGGCCGAGATGCCCGGTCCGGGCGGCCGCCAGCACGGTGCAGCTGTCACGCGGGTCGGTGCGGACGTGGTGGACGGTGTGCCCCAGGAAGTGCGGGCCCTCCAGCGCCCATTTACTGCGATCCGGGCTGCTCCTCAGCTTCCAGAGCCCTTTGCGGGTCGCAATCCAAAGGTCGACGGACATGGTCATGCTCCTCATGCGGTGGAACCGGCATGACGGCATTGTAGACGCTCAGGACGACTCCCCCAGCCAACGATAACGGCGAAGCGACAAACGTCCTTCGGACGAAAACGACACGCCCTCTTCCTCCAGCAGCCAACGCTGCAGCTCGTCGGAGCCGGTCAGGCCGCGTGGACTGATGCGGCCGCCGGCGTTGACCACGCGATGCCAGGGCACATTGCTGCCCTCCGGCAGCAAAGCCAGTGCACGGCCGACCAGGCGGGCACGCCGCGGCCAGCCTGCCAGCCGGGCCACATCGCCATAGGTGCTGACCTGCCCGGCGGGGATCTGCCGGATCACGTCATAGAAGGATTCGAAGCGGGGATCGGTCATGGCCGTGAAGGTTCGACCGGAAAGGGAGGGAAGTCCGTGGGAGCGGCTGCGTTCGCAAGGGAAGGGTATTCAACCCCTCCCCTTGCGGGTCGCTCTCACGGGAGCAGGCTTAGCGACGCTCGACCTGACTGACGTCCCGCACCGCGCCAGTATCGGCGCTAGTGGTCATTGCCGCGTAGGCGCGCAGCGCGGCGGACACGTAGCGCTCACGGTTCACCGGCTTCCAGGCCTGTTTGCCCTTGTCCTCCATGGCGGCGCGGCGGCGGGCCAATTCCTCATCGGTGACCGCCAGATGGATGCGGCGGTTGGGGATGTCGATCTCGATGGTATCGCCTTCTTCCACCAACCCGATCACACCGCCTTCCGCCGCTTCCGGGCTGACGTGGCCGATCGACAGGCCGGAGGTGCCACCGGAGAAGCGTCCGTCAGTCAGCAGCGCGCAGGATTTGCCCAGGCCCTTGGACTTCAGGTAGGAGGTCGGGTACAGCATTTCCTGCATGCCCGGGCCGCCCTTCGGTCCTTCGTAGCGGATCACCACCACGTCGCCGGCCACGATCTGGTCGGCGAGGATCGCCTCCACCGACGCGTCCTGGCTTTCGAAGATGCGGGCACGGCCGGTGAACTTCAGGATGGAATCATCCACGCCGGCGGTCTTCACGATGCAGCCGCGCTCCGCCAGGTTGCCGTGCAGCACGGCCAAGCCGCCGTCCTGCGAATAGGCATGCGCCTTGTCGCGAATGCAGCCGCCTTCACGGTCGGTGTCCAGCGTCGGGTAGCGCATCGACTGGCTGAAGGCGATGGTGGTCGGGATGCCGCCTGGCGCCGCGCGGAAGAAGGTGTGGGCCACGGAATCGGCGGGCTGGCGCATCACATCCCATTGTTCCAGCGCCGCGCCCAGCGTCGGCGCGTGCACGGTGATCACGTCGCGGTGGATCAGGCCGGCGCGGTCCAGTTCCGCCAGGATGCCGACCACGCCACCGGCGCGGTGCACGTCTTCCATGTGGTACTTCTGGGTGGCGGGTGCCACCTTGGCCAGGCAGGGCACGCGCAGCGACACCTTGTCGATGTCGGCCATGCGGAAATCCACCCCCGCCTCGCGGGCGGCGGCCAGCAGGTGCAGCACGGTGTTGGTGGAACCGCCCATCGCCACGTCGAGGCTCATGGCGTTTTCAAAGGCTTCGTAGGTGGCGATGTTGCGCGGCAGGACCGAGGCATCGTCCTGCTCGTAATAGCGACGGGCCAGTTCGACAATCAGGCGGCCGGCCTTCAGGAACAGTTCCTTGCGGTCGCCGTGGGTGGCGAGCAGTGAACCGTTGCCGGGCAGGGACAGGCCCAGCGCCTCGGTCAGGCAGTTCATCGAGTTGGCGGTGAACATGCCGGAGCAGGAACCGCAGGTCGGACAGGCGGAACGCTCGACGGCAGCCACTTCCGCATCGCTGACATTGGGGTTGGCGGCCTCGACCATCGCATCCACCAGGTCCAGGTGGCGCTCTTCGCCGCGCCAGTTGACCTTGCCGGCCTCCATCGGGCCGCCGGACACGAACACCACCGGGATGTTCAGCCGCAGCGCAGCCATCAGCATCCCCGGGGTGATCTTGTCGCAGTTGGAGATGCACACCAGCGCGTCGGCGGTGTGGGCATTGACCATGTATTCGACCGAATCGGCGATCAGGTCGCGGCTGGG
>CBIHQA010000297.1:0-5537 GCA_966211475.1 uncultured Neisseriales bacterium | reverse complement strand
CGCGAATTGCGAATATGACTGACGAAGATGCGATTGGCAAGCCTTCAGCTCTCCGAACGCCCCGTTGCTGGTTGGCCGCCGGGCAGGTTGTCCTGCCAGGCAGCGTACGTGATTGTGCTGCCCTTGAGTCGCCAGGAATTGCGGCCGTTGTCAGGGCGCCCAAGAATGGCCGCCGAGGCAGCGCTCGGGCTCTTGAACGCGGTGTCGGTAGTGAAGACGAGATGTGTGCCGTCGTCGGACAGCTTCAACGCACCCGTGCTGCGCAAGTCATCGCGCAGCTGCTGATAGGAGTGCGGTTGCCCGGACCAGTCCAGTCTCGCTTGGGAGCCTGCTAGTACGGTGAACGCGTTGCCCAGTTCCTTGGCGGTTGCGACAAGCTCGTGTCGGGTGCTCTCCAGTTCGAAAAGCACCGTATCGCCAGCCTCTTCCAACTCGGCCAGCAGCGCTTCAGCCAGGGCCGCCTTGCTCTTGCGATCCTGCAGGCGCCAGTGCGCTTCCAGCCGGGCTAGCATCGCGTCCTGCCGCTGCTGCATGACTTCCACTGTCCAGTCGGCGTGCTGCAGCACCTGCGTGGTCAACACAAAGGCCGACGTACCGCCCTTGGTGAAGTAGGTGGACTTCTTCCAGGCGAAGTCGCGATTGCTCGCAGAGCTGTTCTTCTTTCGGCTCAGCAAGGCCAGATTGCCTAGCCGGTGTACCCAGAATTGATGCATTGCCTTGTCCGGCACCCAGGCGGCCCATTGGCTGTTGGGCGCCGGCTGTTGAGGCATCACGTGCTCAACCGAGACCACCTCGTGCTGGTAGCTGGCACTGCCATCGGACATCAGATGGTCCAGTCGCAGCAACAGCAGCGCCAGCGCGCGGGGCGAATGCGTCTCGTAAAGCGGGCCGTTCAGAGCCGTGTAAGTCTGGTGCTGTTCCTCCGGCGACAGTTGCAGTGGCGACGTAGCGACCGACAGGTCCGCGCCTGCTTCGACTGCATTCGTCAATGTTGAGAAGCGTTCGATGCGGTCATTGATGCCCGTCTTGCGCGCCAACATCGAATAGCCCAGCCGCTCTAGGTCGCGGAAGAAGCTCAGCACGGCCTCGGGTTGCTGTCGGTGCCGCACAAAGAAGGTCAGGGCTGGTGGCATCCAGTCCTTGAACTCCAGCCGATTTAGCCACCGCAGGTGCTCGTTCACCTGCTCGGCGTGGTGTGTGCTGGCGTAGTCCGCGTCGCGCAGCTCGGAGAATGCCTGTGCCATCGGCAGCAGCACGTCATCCACAAAGCTGCGTGGCTGCTTCGCCGGTCCAACATGCTCCTTGAACTCCTTGAGCAACGTGCCCTGCGGCTTGGCCTTGCGGTAGACCATGCGGATGTGGCTGAACAGGTCGCCGAACTCGTCGCGGCCCAGGTCTTCCTCTTCGTCTTCCCACTTCTTGGTGTAGGCGTCGCGAAGCGCCGGATCGATACCGCCGATGATGTCGGCCTTGAGGATGTCCGTTGCGCTCAGGTCCAGGCCACGGCTGTTGAGCACGCCGAAGATGCGGTAGGCCGAATCCAGGTCCGGCGTCGCCACAGTCACCAGGTAGCAGCGGGTGATGACGAACTGCACCAGCCGTACCAGTTCGGTCTGCGGCAGCTTGGCCAGCTCGTCCATGAACACCTGAGCGTTGGCGCGCAGGCGTGCTTGCGCATCGGGCAGCAACGTGTTGAGCTGAGCCAGCGCTTGCAGCCCGTTCTCGTGCTGGACGTACTGGCGGAAGAAGTCGCGGTCGCGTTCGCGCAGCAAGAGGCGGTAGCGGGCCTGCGTGCCCTTTACCAGGTTGCCCTTTTCATAGATGCAGCTGGTGATGTCCTTCTGCAATTCGTCGTCGCCAACCGTGGCACGAATGGCCGACAGTAGCAGCGTCAACGTCGTCAGTCGCTGCTGGCCGTCCACCACCGTCGCTTCGGGCATGGCCTCGGCCTTGATGAGCACGATGCTGCCGAGGAAGTACGGTGCGGCGTCGCTGAGTTGCACGGGGGCTGTGGTCAGCGCGCCCAGCAGGTCGTCCAGCAATTCCTGCGCTTGGTCGCGGCCCCAGGCGTAGGGGCGTTGATACCCGGGAATCGAGAAGACGTAGTCGTCACTGAAGATTTTGGCGAGTGACTGTTCCTTGGCGGTGAGCGTGTGCGTCATTGTTCCTCCCTGGTGTTGTTCTTCAGGCGTTGCGCACGTCGATTTGGCCGGTGACGGCGGCGGCGATGAGGGCGCTGCGGCGTTCTTTGAGCAGGGTGATGGTGCGGTCTGCTTCAGCCCTGAGGACGTCGATCTTCGTGGCCTCAGTCTTAATAAAGACTGCAATCTCCAACTGCTCGGATTTTGGAGGAAAAGGTATTTGGATTGCTTTGAACTCTTCCCAATACAAGCGAAGGCGAAAGTCTGTGATGCCGCGAGAATGTCGCTTCATTTCCGCAACAGCCAGCGGTGAACGCAAGATCATCTCAACGTGAGAAGTCAAGAAATCCTTAGTCGGGCGGGTTACAACATATGCGGGGCTAACCATCCCCGGAACCACAACGGAGCCAAATCCGCCTTGCCAGGCGCGCATCATGTTATAGGTCAAATCACCGGGAGAGACGGCCTTATACTTGGACCTATCGTCACTACGAGTGACCTTTCTCTCCATCTCGTTCTCGTCCAGTTCCTTGTCTGAAACCCCGTCGTGGATGGATACGCTCAGCACCGGAAGCTCTTCGTTTCCCGGCTCATTTACTTCTCGGAGGATGGCCCCTAGGCGGACTACGCCCCAGTGCGCCGGCACCTCCCCCAGCCACGCCACGCCGGAATCCTTCATCGGGACGTTGGGGTTGAGGCCGCGGGTGACGGCGTGGGAGATGGCGGCCTGGCGCTTTTCGGCCAGCAGGGCGATGAGTTTTTCCTGCTCGGCAATCAGCGCGTCGATCTTGGTAGTTTCACGGTCGAGGAAAGCGGCGATAGCGGTTTGCTCTTCAAGCGGGGGAAATGCAATTCGAATATTTCCCAGCTCGCGTCTACTGATACGCTGCATCGTTGCGCCGCTTGCAATGGTTCCGGCCTCGTACAAATAATCGGGCGACGACAATCGAAAAACCAGGAATCGTCTATCAAACTGCGGTGATGGGCGAACAATTACATTGTCGACGGATGTCACGACTCGGACGCCAAGGTCAGGAACAAGGCACGCTCGCCCAATGGGCGCATTGAGTCGAGAAATCAGAACATCGCCCGGCAGGACCTCTGTGCACCCCAACTCGGTAAATGTATGGTCTGAGATATAGCCTGTTCCTTGATCCTTGTAGAATCCCGTGCCGACGTTGCCGGTGGTGATGTACCTCACACCGGCATCAGCGAGATGACGGCTCTCAATCCAGTCGCCGTCGATGAAGGCATCATCTCGACCGGATGCAATAGCCTTCAGTGGAACGATCGTCCAATGCTTAGGTATCTCGCCCACCCATGGGATGCCGCAGGCGCGGTACTGCGCATACCTCAGCAAACTCATTCCGCTAGCTCCTGCAGCATCGCCATAATGTTGGCCGAGACCGCCTTCAGCTCCTCGTCGATGGCGTGCAGGCTGCGCGGTGGCTCGAAGACGTAGAAGTGGCGGTTGAACGGAATCTCATAGCCGACCTTGCTCTTTTCCTCGTCGATCCAGGCGTCGGGTGCGTGGGGCAGCACCTCGCGCTCGAAGTAGGCCCGGATGTCTTCGGACAGCGGCACGTTCTCGGTGTCGCGCAGGGCGCTGTCGGGCTGGAGCTTGCCCTTCTGCTTGCCCTTCGTGCCCAGCACCGGCTTGCCGGTATCGTCCTTCAGCGGGCGTTCGACGGTGATGGTGGTGTAGCCGAAGTCTTCATTCCGGAAGATGCGCGAGATGGACACGCGCTTGAGCTTGCCGCCTTCGGGTGCTGTCGGCGCTGTATTGGTGCCAGTCACGAGTTGCGGCTCGCCCTGGGCCTGGCCCGCGGCGTCGAAAACCGTGACCAGCTCGGCCTCGGTGAAATCGCCGAACAGGCGCGTGACGGTTGCGATGTGCGCATCGCTCATCTCCTTGCGCTTACTACCCAGGCTCTTCCTCATCTTCTGCCAGAAACCGCTGGCGTCGATGAGTTGCACCTTGCCCTTGCGGGCGGCCGGCTTCTTGTTCGACAGGATCCACACGTAAGTGGCGATCCCCGTGTTGTAGAACATGTCGGTCGGCAGGCCGATGATGGCCTCGACCAGATCGTTCTCCAGCAAGTAGCGGCGGATTTCGCTCTCGCCGCTGCCGGCGCCGCCGGTGAACAGCGGCGAGCCGTTGAGCACGATGCCGAAGCGGCTGCCGCCGTCCCGCGCCGGGCGCATCTTGGCGACGAGGTGCAGCAGGAACAGCATGGAGCCATCGGACACGCGCGGCAGGCCGGGGCCGAAGCGGCCATCGAAGCCTTTCTGCTCGTGCTCGTGGCGGACGTCGCGCTCGACCTTCTTCCATTCCACGCCGAAGGGCGGGTTGGAGAGCATGTAGTCGAATTTGCGCTGCGCATGGCCATCGTCGCTGAGGGTGTTACCGGCAACGATGTTGCCGACATCCTGACCCTTGATCAGCATGTCCGCCTTGCAGATGGCGTAGGACTCGTCGTTGAGTTCTTGTCCGTAAACCGTTAGGCGGGCCTGCGGGTTGTGCTCCAGCAGGTATTCGCTTGCTACCGACAGCATGCCGCCGGTGCCGGCGGTGGGGTCATACAGGGTGCGCACCACGGCGTTGCCGGGGGTGAGTACGTCATCGTCTTCGATGAACAGCAGGTTCACCATCAGCCGGATGACTTCCCGCGGGGTGAAGTGCTCCCCGGCGGTTTCGTTGGAGATTTCGGCGAACTTGCGGATCAGCTCTTCGAACACCAGCCCCATGCTGGCGTTGTCCACCGCTTCGGGGTGCAGGTCGATGTTGGCGAACTTCTCGGTGACGAGGTAGAGCAGGTTAGCCTTGGCCAGGCGCTCGATCTGGGTGTGGAAGTCGAAGCGTTCGAAGAGGTCTCGCGCAGCAGGCGAGAACGCCTGGATATAGGCGTACAGGTTCTGGCGGATGTGGTCCTGGTCGCCCAGCAGTTTGACCAGGTCGAGCGGCGAGGTGTTGTAGAAGCCGACACCGGTCTTGCGCAGCAAAAAGGGCTCGGCATTCAGGCGGGCGTCCACCTTGGCCTTGAATTCGGCCAGCGCCGCCGGTTTGCTGGCTTCCAGCACGCAGTCCAGCCGGCGCAGCACGGTAAAGGGCAGGATGACCCGGCCGTACTCGGACTGCTTATAGTCGCCACGCAGCAGGTCGGCGACCGACCAGATGAAGGATGACAGGGCTTGGTGGTTCATTGGCTTCCCGATCATGCGGTGATGCTAAAGCTGCGAACAATAGCATTTCTGGCCAGTATGGCTTGCGCTAGTGCTGGGGAGCCAACGGTAATCAGCGGGGTTGGGTCGTTTGCTCCAGCCAGCCCAGCCATCGCAACGCTTGTTCGCGATTGTCGCCGCAGAGTGACTCGCTGGGCTGCAGCGATCCGCAAA
>CBIHQA010000296.1:0-5550 GCA_966211475.1 uncultured Neisseriales bacterium | reverse complement strand
ATCACGCCACCGGCGCCGCGGCTGCCGTAGCCCATTTCCGGCGGGATGATCAGGGTGCGTTGACCGCCGATCTTCATGCCTTGCACGCCTTCGTCCCAGCCGCGGATCACGTGGCCGGCGCCCAGCGGGAAGTCGAACGGGTCGTTGCGGTCGCGCGAGCTGTCGAACTTGGCGCCGTGGTGGTCGGCGGCGGCTTCGTCGTACAGCCAGCCAGTGTAGTGCACCGACACGCGGCGGCCGGCGGTGGCTTCTGCCCCGGTGCCTTCTTTGACGTCGATCTTCTTGAGTTCGCTCATGGTGGAGTCCTTGGTTTCGGTGGGCGCCTGCCGGTCGCAGGCGGTCAGGGTGAACAGTGTCGCGGACGCGGCCAGCGTCACGGCACAGACGGTACGGAGAAGACGCATCGGTTTCCTTGCTTGCGGCGGTTCGCGATTGCTGCGCCACTATACCTGATGTGGCCCCGCGAGACGGCGGACGGTTCCGCCGCCTGCCTTTCGGGTGGTACGCTCGGTCAGGAAAGGAACCCGCCATGACCGACCGGATTCATCTGCTGATCATCGACCCCCAGAACGATTTCTGCGACCTGCCCGGTGCCGCTCTGCCGGTGGCCGGCGCGGATGCCGACATGCAACGGCTCGCCGCCTTCGTGACCCGGTTGGGGGATCGGCTCGACGGCATCCACGTGACGCTGGATTCCCACCAGCCGCTGGACATCGCCCATCCACGCTGGTGGCGGAATGCGGCCGGTGAATCGCCCGCGCCGTTCACCCTGATTTCTGCTGCCGACGTGCGCGACGGCATCTGGCAGGCGCGTGATCCGCAGCAGCAAGCCTATAGCCAGGGCTACTGCGAGGCGCTGGAAGCCAACGGGCGCTACCAATTGATCATCTGGCCGGAGCATTGCCTGATCGGCAGTTGGGGCCACAATGTGCATTCTGCGGTGGCCGGCGCACTGGCGGACTGGGGCCAGCAGCGGCTGAAGACGGTCGATTACGTGTTCAAGGGCACCAACCCGGCCACCGAGCACTATTCGGCGATCCGCGCCGAAGTGCCGGACCCGGCCGACCCGGACACCGGCCTGAACCGGGCGCTGATCGAGCGACTGTCCACCGCCGATACGGTGGTGATCGCCGGCGAAGCGCTGTCGCACTGCGTGGCGGCGACGGTGCGGGATCTGGCCGACCAGCTCGACCCAGCGGACATCAGCCGGCTGGTGCTGCTGACCGACTGCTGCAGCCCGGTTGGCGGCTTTGAGGCGCTGGGCGAGCAGTTCCTGGCGGACCTGACGGCGCGCGGCATGCGCACCGCGACCTCGACGGAATTTCTGCGCTAGCGCGCGTCAGCGGCTCGCTTCAATACAGGACATGCCTCCTTGACCCCGATCATTACCTCCCTGCTGGACAACGACCTCTACAAGTTCACCATGCTGCAGACGGTGCTGCACCGGTTCCCGCAGGCGCATGCCGAGTACGAGTTCAAGTGCCGCAACTTGCCCGGCGTGCCGCTGGCGCGCATCGAGGAGGCGCTGAACCAGCAGCTGGACGCGCTGTGCACACTGGCCTTCACTGGCGAGGAGCTGGCCTACCTGCGTGGCCTGCGCTTCATGCGGCCGGATTTCGTGGACTTCCTGGAAGATTTCCGCCTGAAGCGCCGATACATCCGGGTGGTGTGCGACCCGGCGGCGGACCCGCGGGAACAGCTGAAGATCCAGGTCGCCGGCCCGATGGCTCAATCGATGATGTTCGAGATCTACGAACTCAGCCTGGTCAACGAGCTGGTGTTCCGCGAAGTCTCCCGCGGCCGCGAGGAGGAACTGCTGGCCGAAGGCCGACGCCGGCTGACGGCCAAGATCGACCTGCTGCTGGCGTCCGACGACGCCAGCAACGGGCAGGGGACGGAATTCCCCTTCATCTTCTTCGAATTCGGCACGCGTCGGCGTTTCAGCAAGGCCTGGCAGGAGGAAGTGGTGCGCACGCTGGCGGCCCGCGTGCCGCAGTATCTGCACGGCACCAGCAACGTCGACCTGGCGCGGCGGCTGGGGCTGACGCCGATCGGCACCATGGCCCACGAATACATGCAGGCCCACCAGGCGCTCGGCTGCCGGCTGCGCGACTTCCAAAAGATGGCGCTGGAGAACTGGGTCGCCGAATACCGCGGCGACCTGGGCATCGCGCTGACCGACGTGGTGGGGATGGACGCCTTCCTGGCGGATTTCGACCTGTACTTCGCCAAGCTGTTCGACGGCCTGCGGCATGACTCGGGCGACCCGGTGGCCTGGGGCGAGAAGGCGCTGGCGCACTACCAGCAACTGCGGATCGACGGGCGCACCAAGCAACTGATCTTCAGCGACGGGTTGGACATCGCCCGCTCGCTGGCGCTCTACCGGCACTTCACCGGGCAGGCCAAGACCGGCTTCGGCATTGGCACCAACCTGACCAATGACCTGGGCGTGGAGCCGCTACAGATCGTGGCGAAGATGGTCCGCTGCAATCAGCAGCCGGTGGCCAAGCTGTCGGATAGCCCGGGCAAGACGATGTGTACCGACGTCAACTTCCTCAACTACCTGGGTGACGTGTTCCGCTTGCCGCCGGGGCATGTGGGGCGGGTAGTGGATGAGGTGCGAGAACGGTGAGCGGACGGCCTTTGTGGTTTTTGTAGGTTGGTGTTGAGCGCAGCGAAGCCCAACATTGCGACGTGGAAACATGGCTCTGTTGGGCTTCGGTCCTGAGCCTGACGAAGGGGCTCAACACCAACCTACGGGAGCCGGTAGCTCCCGCCTCGCCAATCATTTCGGCGGGTGGTGTCCTTTCCTCAGAACTCCGTCACCACCGTCACCCCTGTCCCTTCGAACTTGTTCATGTTCATCAGCGCATCAATCGACTGCGCCAGGCTGATCGTCCTGCCGACCAGCTTTTCGGGCGCCAGCTTCCCCGACTGGATCATCGCCAGCATGGCATCGTAGCGGTGCGCCTGCATCCCATGGCTGCCGAGGATTTCCAGCTCGTAGCCAATCACCTTGCTCATCGGGATGGCGGGGGTGCTGTGGTCCGCCAGCATCAGCCCGACCTGGATGTGTTTGCCACGCTTGCGGAGATTGCTAATCGAGTTGAAGCAAGTTGTCGGGTGCCCCAGCGCATCCAGGGAGACATGCGCGCCGCCCCGCGTGATCTCGATGACGGCTTTGGCCACGTTGGCCACTGTCGCCGCATTTACCGTGGCGACCGCACCCAGTGCACGGGCGAGCTTGAGCTTCTCTTCTGAAATGTCGATGGCCACCACATGCGCGCCGATGGCGTTGGCGATCATGATGGCCGACAGGCCCACGCCACCGCAGCCGTGGACCGCCACCCATTGGCCGGCCGAGGTCTTGCCCTGGTCGACCACCGCGCGAAACGAGGTTACGAAGCGGCAACCCAGGCTGGCTGCGGTGGTGAAGTCCAGCGTGTCCGGCAAGCCCACCAGGTTGATGTCCGCCTGATGGATGGACACGTATTCGGCAAACGATCCCCAGTGGGTGAAGCCGGGCTGGAACTGGTGGTCGCAGACCTGGTGGTTGCCGCTGTGGCACTCGGAGCACGCACCGCAACCGCCGACGAAGGGCACCGTGACGCGGTCGCCGACCTTCCAGCGCCGGACGTCCTTGCCCACCGCCGCGACGATGCCGGCCAGTTCGTGCCCGGGCACATGCGGCAGGCAGATGTCCGGGTCGTGGCCCACCCAGCCGTGCCAGTCGCTGCGGCAGACGCCAGTCGCCATGACCTTGACGACAACCCCGTGCGCTTCGGGTGTGGGGTCCGACACGGTCTGGAGTTGCGGCGGGGCGGAAAAGGCTTCGTAGACGACGGCTTTCACGGACGGCTCCTTCGATGAAACATCCGACCATTATTGAATGCCCGGGGCGAATTTACCTTCCTATTTCCGCCCGCTGGAATGGCAAAATTGAAGCGCTCATTCTTAATTTTGCGAATTCTTGCAAGGGTCTTTCAAAATGGATGCACTCGATAAAGTAGATGCCGACATGGTGGATCGCCTTCAACGGGACGGCCGCTTGTCCAATGCAAAGTTGGCCGAACAGCTCGGAGTGAGTGAAGCCTCCTGCTGGCGCCGCCAGAAGCGCCTGGAAGAAGCAGGCGTGATCGACGGCTACCAGGCGATCCTGAATCGACGCAAGCTGGGTGGTGGCGTGATGGCGTTTGTACAGATCGTCTGCACGCAGCACAGCGAAGAAGTCACCGCCGCGTTCGAGCGGATCATCCAGGCGTGCCCCCAGGTGCTCAGTTGCCACAACACGACCGGCGAGGCGGATTTCCTGTTGCAGGTGGTGGCGAGGGATCTCGACGACTACAGCCGCTTTGTGGAAAAGGTGCTGCGGAAGCTACCGGGGGTGTCGAGCATCCGTTCCAACCTGTCCCTGCGGGAGCTGAAGACCACGAACCGGTTGCCGATCTCGGATTTGCTGGATGTCTGACGGGGTGGAACCAGCGCTTTGTTGGGCTTCGCTGCGCTCAACCCAACCTACGAACTGCTGTGCGCTTCGCGCCCTGCGCCCGACGAGGCGGGAACTGCTGGTTCCCGTAGGTTGGTGCTGAGCGCAGCGAAGCCCAACAGAGCGTCGGCTCCTCGTCGCCACGTTGGGGTTCGTCCCTCCCCCCAACCTACGGACTACGAGAGATCCATCAACATCGGCGGTACGCTCCGCCGCAACAGCGCATGCCGCGCTTCCCATTGCTCGCGGGGCGTCATGTCCTGCAGGTAGCTCACTTCGCCGCCCGCGAACATCGCCACCGGCAGGCCGTCGCGGTAGAGCAGGCGGTTGCCGGTGAGGGCGGCGAGCTTGGGCCCCGGTGTGAGGATGCCTGCCAGGTTGAGCGGGTCAGCGCCGGAGAGCGAGACCCACGCGCCGTCGGCCGGCTTGCGGCGGGCTTCGCGCAGTAGGCCGATGGCTTCGGGCAGCGCGTATTGCTCGCCGGAGAAGCCGGCGACGAAGCGGCCGCCGCGAATCTCTCCGCGCGCTTCCAGCTTGCGGTAGCAGCGCAGCAGGTCGCGCCAGGGCGGCAGCCAGTCGGCTTCGCGTTCCAACAGGCGCCAGAACACCACGCCATAGCGGCGCAACAGGGTTCGGGCAACGTGCTCCACCGCGCCCGGATCGCTGCCGTCGCCACTCGCACGGCGCACCAGTGCCCAACGGCCGGCGTCCTGCATGCCGAAGATCGCGGTACGGTGACGGCGCTTGGTGCCGGACAGCGGCTTGCGCTTGTCGGACGGCACCAACAGCGCCCGCAGGCCAGCGAAACTGTCGGAATTCACCAGGCCGAGCACCACCAGTTCCGCCAGTGCGGCTTCCACCTGGGTGCGCAACAGATGGCTGGTGTCGACCAGTTCGTCGAAGAAGGAGGCGCCGTGCTCGCGGATCGCGTCGAGCACCTTCTGCGCCTGCGGCGACGGCTGGGCCGGCTGCCGTGGGGCGGCCAGCTGGCTCCAGACACGGACATGGCGGCGCGGCAGCAGGGCGATCGGCGTGGTGCGGACCGGCGTCGCTCGGCTGGCGTC
>CBIHQA010000295.1:0-5551 GCA_966211475.1 uncultured Neisseriales bacterium | reverse complement strand
CTCCTACGCTGACCAGGGTCTGGAGGATGTGCTCGCGCTCCAGATCCTTGATCTGACTGGGACGGGTGTCCGCCGCGGCGATCACATCGTCGGACATATCCGCTGCGGCCACTGTGGGAAGCAACAGGTCGTCGGCCTGGATTTCCGGACCACTGGCCAGGATAACGGCCCGCTGCACGACATTTTCCAGTTCCCGTACATTGCCGGGCCAGTCGTAAGCCGTCAGCGTAGCCGCCGCCGAGGGGGAGAATGCGACCTCCCCTTGGGGTGCCGCCTTGCGCAGAACATGGATTGCGAGCGGGACGATATCGGCCCGCCGCTCGCGCAGCGCCGGCAAGGTCAGCGGGAAGACGTTAATACGGTAATACAGATCTTCGCGGAACCGGCCTTCCTTCACCCAGCTCAGCATGTCGCGGTTGCTGGTCGCCAGCACCCGGATATCGAGTGGGATGGGTTTGCTGCCCCCTACCCGCTCCACTTCACGCTCTTGCAGCACGCGCAGCAGCTTGGCTTGCAGAGGTAAGGGCATCTCGGAGATTTCGTCGAGCAGTAGCGTACCGCCCTGGGCTTGCTCGAACTTGCCGGCATGCGCGGCGCCCGCTCCGGTGAAGGCGCCCTTTTCGTGCCCGAACAGGGTCGACTCCAGCAACTGCTCCGGGATAGCGGCGCAATTGATCGCCACAAATGGCTTAGCGGCGCGGGCGCTCTTCTTGTGGATGAAGCGGGCCAGCACTTCCTTGCCGGTGCCACTCTCGCCACCGATCAGCACGGTCGCATCGCTCGCCGCCACCTTTTCCGCCAGCTGCAGCACGCGGCGCATGGCTGGGTCTTCCGCTACCACCCGGTCGTCGCTACCGGGCAGGCTGGCCAGGGCGTAGCGGGTCACCTGCTCGATCAACTGGTCGGGCTCGAAAGGCTTGGGCAAGTAGTAGCAAGCGCCGGCACGCATCGCATCCACCGCCTTTTCGATGACGCCGTAGGCGGTCATCAGCAACACTGGCAGCCAGGGCCAGCGGCTCTTGATCTCGGTCAGCAGCCGGTTGCCATCCATGGGTTGCATGGCGACGTCGGAGACCACCATGCCGACCGGCTCCTTGCCTAGCAGGGTCAGCGCCGCCGCACCATCCGAGGCCTCGCGGGTTTCGAAGCCGGCGAGCAGCAGCGTATCGACGATCGCCTCGCGCAGCGCGGCATCGTCTTCCACGACCAGGATGGGCAGGCGCTGGCTCATGCGGGTTCAGTCCCGGAAGTTGCCGAACTGCAGCGGGTAGTCGGTGATTTCCTTGCGCACCAGCGCGATGGTGTCCTGCAGGACATCGCGCTTGGCGCCGGACACACGCACCGCATCGCCCTGGATGGCGGCCTGCACCTTCAGCTTAGAATCCTTGATCAGCTTGACGATCTTTTTGGCCAACTCGGATTCGATCCCGTCTTTGACGGTGATTTCCTGCTTGGCCTTGGTGCCAGCGATCTTCTGCACGTCGCCCAGCGTGAGGCGCTTGGTGCTGTCGTGCTCCTTCTTTTCCATCGCTGGGTACAGCAGATCACGGATCTGGTCGAGCTGGAAATCGGAATCTCCCGACACGGTGATCTTCTTGTCCTTCTCGTTGAGCTCCACCTTGGCGCTGGTGCCCTTGAAATCGTAGCGGTTGTCGATGGCGCGGACGGTGACGTCGATCGCGTTTTTCAACGCGACCATGTCCAGTTCCGACGTGATATCGAACGACGGCATGGCGAACTTCCTTCTGACGAATGTTCCGAATAGAGGGATTGTACCCGAAGCCCGGCGTGCCTTTGCGCCGGGCACTATGCTGGAAGCGGAGAAATTGGGGGGCATCATGAACGAGAAACCCATGACCGAGAAGCGAATCGCCCTGGTTACGGGAGCCAACCGGGGAATGGGGTTGGCAACGGCGGAGGCGCTTGCGCTACGCGGCTACCGGGTGGTGATGGTTGGACGCGATGCGGAACAGATCCGGGATGCGGCACAGGTACTCAATGCTGGCGGGTCAAGCGTGGAGGCCTTCGTTGCGGACATCACCGACGACGATGCGGTTTCCAGGCTGAGTCAACACCTGACCGACAAGCATGGGCGGCTGGACGTGCTGGTGAATAACGCAGGTGTGATCCTGGAGCACGGAACGGGCAAGGATCCGTCAGCCACCAGCGTCTTTCATGTGCCGCTCACGCTGATCCGGGACACGCTGGAGATCAATACGCTGGGCGCGCTACGCTTGATCCGCATCGCGGTGCCACTGATGCAGCGGCATGGCTACGGACGGATCGTCAACGTGTCGAGCGGCATGGGCGCCTTGTCTGACATGGACGGACGCTGGCCGGGCTATCGGTTGTCCAAGACGGGACTGAATGCACTGACCCGGATCGTCCATGCAGAACTGGCGCAGTCGGGAGGCCACGGGATCAAGATCAATTCGGTCTGCCCAGGCTGGGTGAGGACGGACCTGGGCGGCCCTCACGCACCGAAGAGCATTGCAGAAGGAATTGCGGGAATCGTTTGGGCGGCGACGCTACCGGAGAGTGGGCCGAGCGGTGGGTTCTTCCGCGATGGGAAGCCGATCGATTGGTAGCTGCCAGGGGGTACGAGGGCCATTCAGGCGAATGGCCCCCAAGAAACCGATCAGCCGAAGTGGCAGATGTAGTGCAGCGTTTCCTGCACGTCGATGTCGAAGCGGCTATTGCCCGGAACATCGAAGGAAGCACCGGCGGCGTATTCACGCCAGTCGGTTTCACCCGTCAGGCGGACACGACAGCGGCCGCCAACCAGTTCCATCACTTCCGGCGCGCCGGTGTTGAAGGTGAGCTGCGCCGGCAGGATCACGCCGACACTCTTGCGGGTGCCATCAGCGAAATGCACGGTGTGGCTGACGCACTTGCCGTCGAAGTAGACATTCGCTTGGGTTTCGACGGACACGCCGTCGAGGCGTTGGGTGGTCATGCAAGCCTCTCGAGGAAATGTCGAGCCGCCCCAAGTTACCTGGGGATCGCTCAGATCATGAATTTGGTCAGGATGGTCTTGGCAACGAAACCAACCGCGCCCATGCCCAGTCCGCCAAACATCACCAGCGTACCGTAGCGGCCAGCCTTCGATTGCCGAGCCAGATCGTACACGATGAACGCCATGAACAGGATCAAGGCGGTGATGCCGGCCTGGAGACCGAAGTTCGAAACGGTTTGCTCGTCGAGGCGAATCATGGATGACTCCGCAAGTTGGTTGTTGCGGCGCATTATAACTGCTGCATCGCAGCACAACCAAGCATTGCCACGACGGTGAATTGAATAAATACGTCAGAAATCGGTCGGAAAAAGAAAAATGCGATGCAACTCAATATTGCATCGCATCATCATGGCTACCGCATTCCAGACAAAAAAGTGGCGCCGATCGCCGTAAGCCGGGATAGGTCGCCCTACCCCTTCTTACGGCGGATGGCGCCAGCCTTTCCGCCGTTCGTTCAGCCGCTTAGCCGCGCTTCTTGGCAGCGATCCGCATCCGCAGCGCGTTCAGCTTGATGAAGCCGCCGGCGTCGGCCTGGTTGTACGCACCACCATCGTCGTCGAAGGTCGCGATGGTCTGGTCGAACAGGGTGTCCTTGGAGTCACGGGACACCACCGACACGCCGCCCTTGTACAGCTTGACGCGTACCCAGCCGTTCACTTGTTGCTGGGTGCAGTCGATCAGCGCCTGCATCGCGCGGCGCTCCGGGCTCCACCAGTAGCCGTTGTAGATCACCGAAGCGTAGCGCGGCATCAGGTCGTCCTTCAGGTGGGCGACTTCGCGGTCCAGGGTGATGGATTCGATGCCACGGTGGGCCTTCAGCAGGATGGTGCCCCCCGGGGTTTCGTAGCAGCCGCGGGACTTCATGCCGACGTAGCGGTTCTCCACCAGGTCCAGGCGACCGATGCCGTGCTTGCCACCCAGCTCGTTCAGCTTGGCCAGCATGTCATGCGGGGCCAGGCGGGTGCCGTTGATGGCGACCGGGTCACCCTTTTCGAATTCGATGTCGATGTATTCCGGCGCGTCCGGTGCGGCTTCCGGCGACACGGTCCAGCGCCACATGGATTCTTCGGCCTCGGCTTTCGGGTCTTCCAGGTGACGACCTTCAAAGGAGATGTGCAACAGGTTGGCGTCCATGGAGTACGGCGCACCGCCCTGCTTGTGCTTCATCTCGATGGGGATGCCGGCCTTTTCGGCGTAGGCAAGCAGCTTTTCGCGGGACAGCAGATCCCATTCACGCCACGGGGCGATCACCTTCACGCCCGGCTTCAGCGCGTAGTAGCCCAGCTCGAAGCGGACCTGGTCGTTGCCCTTGCCGGTGGCGCCATGCGACACGGCATCCGCGCCGACCTGGTTGGCGATCTCGATCTGACGCTTGGAAATCAGCGGACGGGCGATGGAGGTACCCAGCAGGTACTCACCTTCGTAGATGGTGTTGGCGCGGAACATCGGGAACACGAAGTCGCGCACGAATTCTTCGCGCAGGTCGTCGATGAAGATGTTCTCGGGCTTGATGCCCAGCTTCACGGCCTTGGCGCGGGCCGGTTCCAGCTCTTCGCCCTGGCCGATGTCGGCGGTGAAGGTGACCACTTCACACTGGTAATTGTCTTGCAGCCACTTGAGGATGACGGAGGTATCCAGCCCGCCCGAGTAGGCGAGCACGACTTTCTTGATGTCGGACATGATGCGTTCCTGCGTTGATTTAGTTGGGTTCAGTCGGTGATCTTGTCGTAGAAATCACCCTTGATATCGATGACTTCCAGGCAAACCTCGCACTTGGATTCCGCCAAGGCATTGGCGAACGATCGTCGGAGGACGGGCCGGATCGCCGAGAGGATTTCGCGCTTCCATTCCGGCGTACGGCGATCGAGGAAGGCCAGCCTTAGGTGCACGAAGGTTCGCGACGGATCGCCGTCGCCGACCAGGTAGTCGGTCAGCCGGATCGCGCGGCTTTTGATCTCATTGCGCTTGACGTCGCCGGTTGCGACCAGCGTGTCGTGCAGCGCCTCGAACAAGGTCGGGAAATCCGGTAGGGACGGCAGGTTATCGCTGTATTCCAGAACGAGATGCGGCACTTCAGGCCTCCGGGTCGTGGCAGACGGCTTCGACGTTGTAGCCGTCGGGGTCGAGCACGAACGCGCCGTAGTAGTTCGGATGGTAATGCGGGCGCAGGCCCGGTGCGCCGTTGTCCCGGCCACCCGCGGCCATTGCTGCCGCGTGGAAGGCATCCACCTCGGCGCGGTTGGCTGCCCGGAAGGCGATGTGCGGATGGGGCTGCATCACAGGCCCTTTACCCAGCCAGAAATCCGGCTTAGGGGCAATACCGAAACCGGCGCCTTCGAAGCCACCGGTTTGCTCGGCTGAAAACTCCATCAACACTTCATAACCAAGCGGCGCCAAGGCGGCTCGGTAAAACGCCACGCTCTTTTTCAGATCGGTCGCGGTGATTCCGATATGGTCCAGCATCTCTGCCTCCTAAGGGGCGGAGCCCGCTCGTGACAGGCTCCGGTCTGGCAATCAGACGTCGATGCGACCCAG
>CBIHQA010000294.1:0-5557 GCA_966211475.1 uncultured Neisseriales bacterium | reverse complement strand
GACGGCCAGCACCGCCGGCGTGTGGCCGGGATGGGCCGGATAGACCGGCACGGTGCGCGCTTCCAGCCAGCGGGGGCCTTCTGCTGCCTCCACTTCGAATTCGAAGATCTGCATCTCTCCGCTGATGACGCAGTCCCGGATATGGGCGAGGCAGAGCGCGGCGGTATCCGGCGGCAGGACCTCAATCAGCCGCTTGCCCAGCAGTTCCTCAACCCGGAACACATGAGTCTTGCCCAGCACGTCCAGGAAGGTGCCATCCGCCGACAGGAAATAGGCGGGGTCGGGCATGGCCGCCAGGATCGCCCGCATGCGGGCCTGGCTCTCTTCGGCCATCTCCATCTGGTGGATGATGGTGTCGGTGCTTTCCTTCAGCGCGGCATCGCGCTCAGATAGGCTGTTGGCCATCTGGCCCAGCGAGCGCATCAGTTGGGCCGCTTCGCGGGATTCGCCATTGGGTGGCGGAACCGTATAGTCGCCCTGCTCGATGCCGTGGGTGACCGCCATCAGTTTTTCCAGCGGACGAGCGACTTCCCGCCGCAAGATCCAGCGCAGGATCAGCAGTTCCGCCACCAGGGCCAGCAGCCCCAAGCCGAATACCGTGCGGACCACCGGCCACGCCCGGGCCGTCAGCAGGGATTTCGGGTAGACGGTGATGAACAGCCAGTCCGGCCCCTGGATGGGGGAGACTGCCAGCAGGTTGCCGGTTTCCTCGCTCTCCAGCACCTGTTCGCCCTTGCGGGGTGAGCCTGCCAGCGCGGTGCGCACCATCGATTGCAGCGGTGCGTCGCCCAGCTGCGTGACCTGCAGGTTGCCGCCCGCCTTGCGGATGGTGTCCATCAGCCTCGGGTGGGCAATCAGCTCGCCATTGCGGTTGACGATCAGGTTGTAAGTGCCGGCCAGGTGCTCGTTGTGGGTGCGTTCGATCAGCGCGCCGATCAGGATGTCGTGCCCGGCGGTGTAGGCCCAGTAGCCACCGACGTCAACCGGCGTCACATGCGACACCATCCATTGCTTGGCGCCTTCGTCGTAATAGACGCTGGTCCAGAAGGACTTGCGCAGCGGGTTCTTCTCGCGGGTGGCGCGCCAGACGGTTTCGTAGATGTAGATGTCGGTATCGCGGGTGGCGGATTTCGACCAATCCACGCCTGGCAGGTAGTTGATGCTCAACTGCTCCGGCATGTTGACGAAGGCCTGGAAGAAGCGGTTTTGCGCGAGCGGCCCCTGTTCGGTCAACGTGTGCCAGGAAGACAGCACGCGCCGCCGCAGATCCGGCGTCAAGGCGACGTCGTGGCGCAGGTAGGCGCTGGCATAGCGGTGGGTGTCGGAGAATTCTGGGCGCACGCGGACCAGACCGTCCGGGTCGCGCTGGAAATAGTGATCGAACTCCGCCTGCGGGTCCTGCTGGCCGTAGTCGGCCAGGTGGCGGCCGATCTGCTGGGCCATCAGGTCGGTCTGGGTTTCCGCCAGCAGGAACAGCTCGCTTTCCGAGCGGCTGCGCTCATGGGCGAAGCGTCGCAGATCATCCAGGATGTCGGACTTTAGCGTGCTGTACAGGTGCCAGTAGGTCAGCACGGTCACGATCAGGATGACCGCGGCGATGCGCAGACCCATGGCCCACATGGCCCTGGTCGTCAGGGCTGGCGGCGGGGCGTGGCGGGTCCGGGTCATAGCGAATAGGCGCACAGGATGGGTGAAGTCCGCATATTCGTTATACAGGTTGTTCGGCGAGCATGCGCGGCTTTTGACGCGTCGCCACAGGCGCCAAATCTGACCGGATGACAATGAGATGCGCTGCAGCTTAAACCGGAGTCATCCATGAAAAAGGCCGGCCGCATCGTGGATGCCCCACGAGGCTGGCCGGCCCTTTCAACGCAGTTATCCGGAAATTAACGGACCACTGCGTTCAGTTCGCCCTTGGCGTAGCGGTCGGACATTTTTTCCAGCGACACGCCCTTGATCTTGCTGGCGTTGCCGGCGGCGCCGAAGGCTTGGTAACGGGCAATGCAGATGTCGCGCATCGCGGTGACGGTTTCCTTCAGGTACTTGCGCGGGTCGAACTCGGACGGGTTCTTGGCCAGGAAGCGGCGGATCGCGCCGGTGCTCGCCAGGCGCAGGTCGGTGTCGATGTTGACCTTGCGGACGCCGTGCTTGATGCCTTCGACGATCTCTTCGACCGGCACACCGTAGGTTTCCGGGATCTTGCCGCCGAATTCGTTGATCACTTCCAGCCAGTCCTGCGGCACGCTGGAGCTGCCGTGCATCACCAGGTGGGTGTTGGGGATGCGGGCGTGGATTTCCTTGATGCGCTCGATGGCCAGGATGTCGCCGGTCGGCGGGCGGGAGAACTTGTAGGCGCCGTGGCTGGTGCCGATGGCGATGGCCAGCGCGTCCACATTGGTGTCGCGCACGAAGCGGGCGGCTTCTTCCGGGTCGGTCAGCAGCTGGCTGTGGTCCAGCGTGCCTTCGGCGCCGACGCCGTCTTCCTCGCCGGCCATGCCGGTTTCCAGCGAACCCAGGCAGCCGATCTCGCCTTCCACCGACACGCCGCAGGCGTGGGCCATCTCGACCACGCGGCGGGTGACGGACACGTTGTAGTCGTAGTCGGTCGGGGTCTTGCCGTCTTCACCCAGCGAGCCGTCCATCATCACCGACGAGAAGCCGAGCTGGATGGAGCGTTGGCAGATGGCGGGGCTGGTGCCATGGTCCTGGTGCATCACCACCGGGATGTGCGGGAATTCTTCGACCGCCGCCAGGATCAGGTGGCGCAGGAAGGGCGCACCGGCGTATTTGCGGGCACCGGCGGAGGCCTGCACGATGACCGGGCTATCGGTCTTGTCGGCGGCTTCCATGATGGCGCGCATCTGTTCCAGGTTGTTGACGTTGAACGCCGGCAGGCCATAGCTGTGCTCGGCGGCGTGATCCAGCAGTTGGCGCATGGAAACGAGAGGCATGGGGATTCTCCAGTGCGGGCCAGGCCCGTCGAGTGGTCTTAACCGGGGTCGCGACATTTTACCATCATGCCGCTCCCTGCGTAGTGTCCAGGTTGGTTGTGCTTAAAGTGGTATTAACAAGCCTGGTTGTGTTGGTGTTCAAAAAACCCGAAGAGTTCGTCGCAGTTAATGGTCCGCCTGCGGCTTCCGCGACTTGCGCCGCCGCCAGCGCCGGAACGCCCAGATCACCGGCGAGAACACCACCAGCCAGGGCAGGGCGACGGCCACGATGCGCAACACGGCAGCCAGACTATCCACCATCAGGTGACCGACGTCGTGCCAGGCATCGGCCAGCGGCGCCATCACGCCGCGCTCGGCCAAGCCGCGCGGCGCCGTGAGAGTGATGTCGAGTCTCACCATGTCGGTCAGGCGGGCCAGCGCCTTGCGCTGTCCGGTGAGACTATCCAGCTGGCTTTGCGTTTCCGTCAGTGCCTTCTGCACCTCCAGCACGTCGGACAGCTTGCCGGTGCGCTCCGACAGCATGCGGCGAAGCTGATCGCGGGTGTCGGCCAGGTTCTTGATCCGGGCATCGACGTCGATCACCTCGTCCGTCTTGTCCTCGCTGTTGGTGCGTTGGGTGAGCAAGCGGCCCGATTGCCCTAGCGTGGCCAGGAAGGCATTCACGTTGGCAGGCGGCAGCCGTACCGACAGGGTAGCTGAAGGATTGTCACGGTCACTGTTGGCCAGCTCGGCGGTGACGATTTCGCCACCCAGCTTGCTGGCCTGGACTTGCAGCGCGGTCCAGACCGGCTTGAGCTTGGTCGGCTCGGTTTCCAGCTCGATGTAATGGGAGACCGCCATGTAGCGGCGCGTCTCCGGAGCACTTGTCTTGGCAGCCGGTGCCCCACCGGAGGCAGGGGCCGGCGCGGCCGCCATCTCGGCGGCCGGTTCCATAGCCGCTTCTTCCTTCTTGCTGCAGCCGAGCAGAGCGGCGATCAGCAGCAGTATCCAGAGTCGGCGGGCCATGGCGGGTTACTTTCAGTTGGCGCGAGTGGCGAGGATTTCCACCGCCGGCAAGGTCTTGCCTTCCAGGAATTCCAGGAAGGCGCCGCCGCCGGTCGAGATGTAGGACACCTGTTCGGTGATGCCGTACTTCGCGACCGCGGCCAGTGTGTCGCCGCCACCGGCGATCGAGAAGGCCTTGGAGTCCGCGATGGCGCGGGCCAGCGTTTCGGTGCCCTTGCCGAACTGGTCGAACTCGAACACGCCGACCGGACCATTCCACACCACCGTGCCGGCCTTGGCGACCAGTGCGGCCAGCACCGCGGCCGATTGTGGGCCGATGTCGAGAATCATGTCGTCGTCGGCGACCTCCGCCAGCGGCTTCACCGTGGCGGTGGCGGTCGCGCTGAATTCCTTGGCGGTGACCACGTCGGTCGGCAGCGGCACATCGCCGCCGCGCGCGCGCAGCTTGGCGATCACGGTTTTGGCGGCATCCAGCAGGTCCGGCTCGGCCAGCGACTTGCCGATCTTGTGCCCTTCGGCCAACAGGAAGGTGTTGGCGATGCCGCCACCGACGATCAGCAGGTCCACCTTGTCGGCGAGCGACTCCAGGATGGTGAGCTTGGTGGAAACCTTGGAGCCGGCCACGATGGCGGCCAGCGGGCGGGCGGGTTGCGCCAGCGCCTTGCCCAGTGCGTCCAGCTCGGCGGCCATCAGCACGCCGGCGCAGGCGGTCGGGGCGAACTTGGCGACCGCGTGGGTGGAGGCCTCGGCGCGGTGGGCTGTACCGAAGGCGTCGTTCACGCACACGTCGCACAGGGTGGCATAGGCTTGGCCCAGGTCGTCACTGTTCTTCTTTTCGCCCTTGTTGCAGCGGACGTTTTCCAGCATCGCCACTTGGCCCGGTTCAATGGCCAAGCCCTTGTCCTGCCAGTCGGCAACCAGTTTGACCGGTTGGCCGAGCAGCTCGGACAGGCGGGCGACCACCGGGGCGAGCGTGTCTTCGGGCTTCACTTCACCTTCGGTCGGGCGGCCGAGGTGGGTCATCAGGATGACGCCGGCGCCTTGTTGCAGGCAGTGCTGGATGGACGGCAGCGAGGCGCGGATGCGGGTGTCGTCGCCGAGTTTGCCGTCGGCCACTGGTACGTTCATGTCGACGCGGATCAGGACGCGCTTGCCCTTGAGGTCGAGGTCGGTGAGTTTCTTGAAAGCCATGCTTGCTCCGGATTCTGGGTAATGGGTCGGAATCAGGGGGGAGACGGTTGCGGGCCGGCGATGTTGGCCGGCGGCGCGAATGCGGTTAGTGGAGCTTGCTTGCTCAATGGTTCGTTGTGTTTGGCGCGGTCTGTTAATAAGTTAAGCGCTACCGCGCAATTGTATTCATGCGGGGTCTCGCCCCCGCGGGCGAGGTACTTTCTTTGCGTCGCCAAAGAAAGTACCCAAAGAAAGGCGACCCCTACGCCGCGCCCGCCCGCTGGGCGGGTTCCCCGCGCTACTCGGCTGTGCGGGCGGTGGACCAACTCGCCCTGGTGGCCCACACAAGACGTGGGCCACTGCGGAGCTCAAACACGGTCCACCTTGTTTCCCGCCCAGCCTGCGTTGCTCGGCGCTTGCAAAGGGGTTGC
>CBIHQA010000293.1:0-5560 GCA_966211475.1 uncultured Neisseriales bacterium | reverse complement strand
GAGATCTGGCCGGAGATGAATAGCAGGTTGCCGGTGCGGACGGTGGGTACGTAGTTGGCGGCTGGGGCAGGGGCGTCCGGCAGTTGGTAGCCGAGGGATTGGACTTTGGCGCCGATGGTGTTGGGCATGGTGGGGTTCCTTTGTTCAGGTAAGGTGATGTGTTGTGGGAGCGACTTCAGTCGCGAATATTGGTGATGGATTCATCCGTGTTTCGTGGTGGAGGTAAGGGGTTTCCGAGGGCTATTTCCCCCTCTCCCCAGCCCACCGTGGTGGGTTGGGGAGAGGGGGAAATAGCCGAGGGGCAACACCCCTCTACTCATGCGCGGACTCCGGTATGGAATAGCTGTCCAGCGATGGTAGGGGCGATCCGCGCGGCATGACAAACGCGCAGATTTCACGTCATGAATGAATCTGGTTCATGCGTGGCTGGCGGTGACGATCCAGTTCACGAAGGCGGAAGCGGCTGCGGAGGGTTCACCCGGTGCGGTCAGCAACCAATAGCCCAACTGGGGTGGGGAGAAGATGTGCTCCGGGAACATGGGTACCAGCTCCCCGCTACGCAGCTTGTCCGCAATCAGCCCCAGCCGGCCGATGGCGACCCCCTGTCCGGCGGCGGCGGCCTGAAGCACGATGTTGTAGTCGTGGAGCATCACGCTGCGGTTCTCGCTGATGTCCACGTGGGCTGCTTCCGACCACAGCCGCCATTCGAACTGGGTGCGGGCATGCGACAGCAGCAGCGGGAAGTCCGCCAGCGCCTTCAGGCCCGGCCGACTGCGCTGTGCCAGCAGTGCCGGGCTGCATACCGGCGACAGGCGCTCCGGCATCAGCAGCCGGGCGTCCACCTCCGGCCAGCCGCCCTGGCCGTAGCGGATGGCCACGTCCGCCTCGCCATGCGCCAGATCGGCATGGGCGATGGAGGTATTCAGTTGCAGGTCGATGTCCGGATGCTCGCGGGAGAAGTCCCCCAGCCGTGGCGCCAGCCAGTGGGTGGCGAAGGAAGCCAGCAGGCTGACCTGCAGCACCGTGCGTTCGTTGCCGGCTCGGATGTCCCGGGTGCCGTCGGCCAGTAGGTCAAAGGCTTGGCGCACGGTATCCAGGTAGCGGGCGCCTTCGGTCGTCAGCTCCACCGCTCGGGTCTTGCGCAGGAACAGCTTCACCTTCAGCTCCGCCTCCAGCTTGCGGATGTGGTGGCTGACGGCGCTCTGCGTCAGCGCCAGTTCGTCCGCCGCGCGGCTGAAGCTCAACAGGCGGCCGGCGGCTTCAAAGGCGCGCAGGGCGGGCAGCGGTGGCAGGCGACGGTGCATGGATGGTTGGCAGGGGATCGAGTGGCGACAGGATAAGGGAATTTATCATCCGGTTCGCGCCGGAACACATTCATCCGGCCCGCGCCGCCTTCGGCAGCAGCGACACCAGATGCTCCGCCATCTTCGGTGGCGGATGATTGTCGGCGGTCAGCGCATAGACCTTCAGGTTGGCTGGCATGTCGAGCTCGCGCACCTGGATGCGGCCGACGGGTGAGGCCTCGGCGCCGGTCTTCGCAGTGAAGCTGTCCACGATGGCGACGCCGTTGCCGGCCTCGACCAGGGTGCGCGCCAGCCCGTAGGTCTGGACAGACAATTTCACTTTCGGGGGCGGTTCCACACTGCCTAACCAGGCGGAGACCAGGGAGCCGAGGTGGTCGCGCAGATCGATGGCCACGATAGGCTGGCCAGATAGCTCCTCCGCCGCAACGGGCTGGGACAGCAAGGATTCAGGCCACCAGCCGGCCGGGGCGATGACGCGTAGCCCGGCATCCAGCACTGGTGTGCACACGATGCTGGGATGAGCCACCGGTTGCAGCGTTAAGCCGAGGTCGGTCTCGTTCAGCAGCAGCGCATGCACCATCTCCCGGGTATGGGCGACATCCAGTTCGCACACCGTGTCGGGATATTTGCGCCGCCACAGCGCGATGGTGGGTGGCAGCAGGTGGTGGGCCAGGGCCGGGGTGGCGGTCACCCGCAGCGGCGCGGCCGATTGGGAGCCCAGGCTGTCCGCCAAGCGGCGGATGCGGGCCAACTGGTCGTCGAAGGCCGACACTTCCTGCTGCAAGGCGAGCGCCTCGGGCGTGGGCAGCAGCTTGCCACGGCTGCGGCGGAACAGTGCGAAGCCCAGGGTCTGTTCCGCATGCTGCAGGGTCTTGCTGACGGCCGGCTGCGATACATTCAGCAGCCGGGCGGCGGCGCTGGTGGTGCCGGTGCGCATGATGGCGCTGAAGACTTCGATGTGCCGCAGCCGCATTCCGAGCTCCTGTTGTGCCTTCTGAGTATAACCTCAGGTTGTAGCTTGCCCCGGCCTTTTCATTGGCGGAGCGAGGGCTGGCCTCGACATAATGGTCTCCAGCAACCCAGCCATAGGGATGCGGTAACAGACGATGGAGGCGAGCATGATCGACTATCTTCAACCCGGCGTCCGGCTATCCGGCGCGGTGGTCCACGGCGGTACGGTGCATCTGTCCGGCCAGGTTCCGGGCGAGCCGACTGGTGACATCCAGACCCAGACCCGCCGGGTGCTCGGCCGCATCGACCAGTTGCTGAACGAAGCCGGCACGGACCGCTCCCGCTTGCTGACTGCCACCATCTACCTGCGCGACATGGCCGACATCACCGGCCTGAACGAGGTGTGGGAAGGCTGGATCAAGCCGGAGCAGGCCCCTGCCCGCACCACGGTGGAAGCCCGCCTGGCCAACCCGGCCTACCGGGTGGAAATCACCGTGACGGCGGCCCTGCCGGAGCTTGCCGTCAGCGGTTGGCGGTAAGGGCATCCCATGCATGTTCTGGTTATAGGTGCAGGCGTCATCGGCTTGTCGACGGCCTACTACCTGCGGGCGGACGGCCACGAAGTGACGGTGGTCGACAGCCAGCAGGCCGGCGGGCAGGCCGCCAGCTATGCCAACGGCGGGCAGCTGTCGTACAGCTATGTGGCGCCGCTAGCCGGGCCGGGCGTGTTGTCCAAGATCCCTGGCTGGCTGCTGCGTGCGGATTCTCCGATGCGCTTCCGGCCGTCGCTGGACCCCGCCTTATGGCACTGGTGCCTGCAGTTCGCCAAGGCTTGCAACCGTCGGCAGAGTGCATTGACCACCCGGCGCTTGCTGACCTTGTCGCGCTTGAGTCAGCGGTTGATGCATGCGTTCGCGGCGGAGGAGACTGGCGTCGAATTCGACTATGGGCAGACCGGCAAGCTGGTGTTGCACCGGGACAAAGCGTCCTTCGAGGCGGCCTGCCAATTGCTGGATTACCAGCGGTCGCTCGGCTGCGAGCAGCAGGCGCTCAGCCCGGAGGAATGCGTGCGCATCGAACCCGCCCTGGCGGCGATCGCAGACCAGCTGAGCGGCGGCATCCATACTGCCAGTGAGGAGAGCGGCGATTGCTACCGCTTCTGCCAGGGGCTGGAGCAGCGGCTGCGGGAGCAAGGCGTGCAGTTCCGCTTCGGCACCTCGGTGACACGGTTGGAGCACGGTGCCGGCAACCGGGTAAGGGCCTTCGCCGGGCAGAACCCGATTCCGGCGGACGAGATCGTGGTGGCGTCTGGTGTGGCGGGCAGCCAACTGGTACGGCCGCTGGGCCTGCGGCTACCGCTGTATCCGTTGAAGGGCTATAGCCTGACGCTACCGGTGGCGGATGACGCAGCCAGCCCTCGGGTGAGCGTGACCGATTTCCAGCGCAAGGTGGTGTATGCCCGCCTGGGGCGGCGGCTGAGGGTGGCGGGTATGGCCGACCTCGCGGGGCGGCAGGCCAGCGTGGAGCCGGGACGGATCGCCACGCTGCGGGCGGAAGCGGCGGCGGCCTTCCCTGGGGCGGGTGACTTTGGCGAGGCCGAGGCCTGGGCGGGACTACGGCCGGCGACGCCGAGCGGCATGCCCATCCTCGGGCCGACGCCGTACCGCAATCTGTGGCTTAACCTCGGGCACGGTGCGCTGGGGTTCACGCTGGCGCTGGGTAGCGGCAAGTGGCTGGCGGATTTTCTGGGTGGCCGGCCGGCGGAGGGGGTAGAAGGGTTTCTGCTGGATGAGGTTCAGGCAGTTTGAGTCTGGTCCGGAATAGATGGCTCAGGGATGGATGCAGGGAGCAAGCAATGACAACAAGCGACAAGCCGAACATCGTGGTGGTCGGTACCGGCGGCACCATCGCTGGTAGCGGCCGCCAGTCCACCGATACGGCGGCCTATCAGTGTTCGGTGCGGCCCATTGAAGCGGTGGTGGCCGAGGTGCCGGAGCTGGCGGCGTGTGCCCAGGTGCGCACCGAGCAATTGTTCCAGACCGGCTCCGAGAACATGGACAGCGCCAGGCTGCTGATGCTGGGCAAGCATGTCGCGGCGTTGCTGGAGCAGCCAGAGGTGGACGGGGTGGTGGTGACACAAGGCACCGACACCATCGAGGAGACAGCCTATTTCTTGCACCTGACGCTGAAGAGCGACAAACCGGTGGTCGTGGCGGGGGCGATGCGGCCGCCCTCTGCCCTGAGCAACGACGTGGCGCTGAACCTGTACAACGCGGTGGCGGTGGCAGCCAGCACGGAAGCCAGCGGCAAGGGCGTGCTGGTGGTGCTCAATGAGGAGATCCACACCGCGCGGGATGTGCTGAAGACCAGCAGTTTCCAGCTGGATGCTTTCCGCTCGCCGTATGGGCCGCTGGGTTACGTGGTGGAAGGGCAGCCCCGTTTCTACCGGCATCCGGCCCGGCCGCACACCACGGCCACCGAATGGGACATCGGCACCCTGGAGACGCTGCCTCAGGTCTCCATGGTGGTGGCCCATGGCGGAATCACCGCGGCCAGTGTGGCAGCGGCGATCGGGCCGGATACCGCGGCGCTGATCTATGCCGGCACCGGCAATGGCAATGTGGCGGAGGCGGTGCTGCCGGTGCTACTGGCCGCCAGCGAACAGGGCGTGCGGGTGGTGCGCGCCTCCCGGACTGGTGAGGGCGTGGTGATCCGCAACGGTGCCCAGCCGGATGACCGCTACGGCTGGCTGGTGGTGGATGACCAGCCGCCGCAGAAGGCCCGGCTGCTGATGGCGCTGGCGCTCACCGGCACCACCGATCCGGCGGCGTTGCAGGCCATCTTCCACCGCTACTGAGGCGGCGTAGCCAAGGGGGGCGCCGGTCGTTGGCCCGGATTCACTGATCCGAAGCGATTCGAATGGTGTTCGCCCGCAAGGGCAAAGTTCCGGGGCGTGATACGCCAGCCGGCAGGGGAGACGCACGCCCGATTTTCCCCAGGGTGTCGACGTCGTCGGTTGGGGGGCAGGTGCAACAGGGGTTGAGAGAGAAGCAGTCAGGTTCAATGACAACAAGGAGAGAATCATGAAGCAGATCAAATTGTGGGTAGCCGTGGCCACCGCACTGTCCGGCGTGTGTGCGATGGCGGACGATGTGATCCGGATCGGCCACGCAGCGCCGCTCAGCGGGCCGTCCGCCCGGGTTGGCAAGGATACGGAGGATGGTGCCCGGCTCGCCATCGAGGACGCCAATGCGCGCGGCGTGGTCATCGTCGTCATGTCATCCAGTGGTCTCGGCGGCACAGGC
>CBIHQA010000292.1:0-5587 GCA_966211475.1 uncultured Neisseriales bacterium | reverse complement strand
GCACCCTCGACCGCTGCAGACGATGGGTGCAGGAGAGAACATACAAGCCTGGACGGCTCTGCCGGCCGGGGGCAACGCTCGCTGGGGCGCCAAAAGGCGTCCGGACTTGCCGCGAATCGTGGTTTACGACATAATTGCTTTTTTGCTGAACCAGTGCTGGCACAATCCCAGTGCGCTGATAGGAAGATCGAAATGAAAGCCTCCGGCCATCCCGATTACAACGAAATCCAAGTGACCTGCTCTTGCGGCAACCAGTTCGCCACCCGCTCGACCATGAACAAGGCCCTGCACATTGAAGTGTGCTCGCAGTGCCACCCGTTCTACACCGGTAAGCAAAAGGTGATGGACACCGCCGGCCGTATCGAGAAGTTCAAGAATAAGTACGGCAGCATGGTGCGCTAATCGTCGCCCATTCCGAAGAAAGGCAGCCTGGGCTGCCTTTTTTCTTTCCAGGCTCGGTAAATGGCGATCTGCCCCCGCACCGCTTGGTGAATGTGCTTCGAAAGACGCCGTCGCTGTCGAAAAAACCCATACAATGCATCCGATCACAGTTGGCACGGCAGCATGCCGACTGCGCAGCGTTGTTGACATCCGTCTCTCCGGGACCGCGTTTGTCTGACATACCTACCCCATGCTGACCTACCTCCCCCCTTCACAACAGAGCAGCCCCTTCGCGGATCTGCATCGGGAACATTCCTGGTGGCTGTTGCTGCTGTGCGCGGCCTGGCTGATCCCCGGCACCTTCGGCCATGCGCCGTGGCGTCCGGAGGAGGCCGAAGTGATCGGCGTGGTTCATCACCTGCTGACGCAGGGCGGGTGGCTGCTGCCGACCATTGCCGACCAGCCCTACCTGACGCATCCGCCGCTGGTCTACTGGCTGGCAAGCGCCTTGGGATGGCTGTTTTCACCCTGGTTGCTGCCGCTGCATGAAGCGGTCCGGCTGCTGGGCATGCTGTTCATGGCAGCGGTGTTCCTGTTTGCAGGGCTGACCGGACGAGCGCTGTGGGGGCCACGGCACGGGCGTAGCGTGGTCCTGCTGATGATGGGGTGTATCGGACTGCTGTCCCGCGCCCACCTGGTGATGGTGGAGCAAGGTGGCCTGTTTGGTGCCGCGCTGTTCCTGTGGGGAACCACCCTCTATCCGGACCGACCCCGCCTGAGCGGGCTGGTAAGCGGACTCGGCGCGGGCGTCGCCTTCCTGAGCGTGGGGGCGCCGGAGCTGCTGCCGCTGGTACTGGCCATGCTGTTCCTGCCCTTCGCGGATCGTCGCTATCGGGAACGAACTTATTTCCTGCAGACGTTGCCGATCGCCGTACTGAGCGCGCTGCCGTTCGTGCTGCTGTGGCCGGCCTGGCTGTATCACCTGGATCCGGCGCTGTTCGCGGACTGGTGGCGAAGCGCGGGCTTCCCGCCGCAGTCGCTGTGGTTCAAGAGTCTTCCCTACTACGCAGGCATCCTGCCCTGGTTTGCCTGGCCGGCTTGGTTGTTGGCGCTGTGGCCGCTACTGCGCAGCAAGGGCAACCCAGAGCAGCGCGCCATTGCCGGACGGCTGGTTGGCATCGCTCTGCTGTGGTGGCTGTCGCTGGGCTTCCAAGTGGAGCACAGCGACGTGCATGCGGACCTGCTGCTGTTGCCGCTGTGCCTGATCGCCGCGCCCTCGCTGGACCGGCTGGCGCGCGGCAGCGTGGCTGCGCTCAACTGGTTCGGGCTGGCTTCGTTCGGCGTGTTCGCTGCATTGATCTGGACTGGCTGGGTCGCGCTGACCTTTGGGATGCCAGCCCGCCTGGCCGCCCGGATGGTCAAGGCGAGCCCGACCTTCAATCCGCAGATCCGTTGGGGGCTACTGCTGTTTGCAGTGGTGCTGACAGTGGGTTGGCTAGCCGCCGTGTTCCGCAGCCGCTTGAACGGCCGCATGGCGCTGACCAACTGGGCGGCGGGTGCGACGGCGGTCTGGGGGCTGGTGATGACGCTGTGGCTGCCCTGGATCTCGGCCGCCAAGGATTACAGGCCGGCATTGCTGGCGATGGCGAGCAAGGTACCGGCCCATCAGTGCATCGACGCGAGCCGGATCAGCGATACGGCACAAGCCCTGCTCGACTACTATGCGTTACCGGAAGTGCGTACATCCGACAGCGCACGCGGCTGCCACTACGTGGCCCGGCAGGAGTCCCGCCAGGAAAAAGCCAAACCACAGTCCGGATGGCGTCAGATCTGGGAAGGCGGGCGCCCCACCGACAAGCGCGTGGTCTATCGCCTGTATCGCCGGGACTAATCCACCGCACCGAGGCAGCTTTCAGGGAAAGATGCCCGCTGCTACAAATGCTGATGGCCCGCTTGCGGGCCATCATTGCATTCTTACCCCACCAAAGAACTTCCCGCCTCTATCAGCGTTCACCTCATCACGGGGCGACCTCATTGCCTCGGCGCATCACGCCGCAGGGCTTACGACTCCGCATCCGGCGCTTTGATGGCGCCCATGGTGCTCTTCGTCGGGTAATCGACGTTGTGCCGCACCAGGTATTCCCGGATCAGCTGACGGACTACCTGCGACGGAGTCAGATCCTGTGCCGCGCACAGGGTCTCGAAGGCTTTTTTCTTTTCCGGGTCGATCAGCACCGTCAACCGGGCGGTTTTGCTTTCCATGATTCTGAGCCGTGATAAACGGGTTCACATTATATGTGCGTCTGGCACGTTGTAGCGGGCAACTTTCAAGCACACGCAGTCACACTGGACACTCATCACATTATAATGTGATGATAACAATAAAAATGGAAGCGGCCTTCAGCGAATGTCTCGACCGGGGGTTCCATGCGGTCTTCGGCCTGAAGGGTGTGTTCCGTGAATGATGTGTTTTCCCGCTTTTTCGATGAGGAGTCCGACGCGGACCTCCTCGACGGCAAGCCCTTCGTCTACGAGCACGACGGTGCACTGTCGCTGCACTTCGACATCGGCGCGATCCAGAGCCAGATGGTGCAGGACGACCCTACCCGCCTGGTGCTCGGCTATACCCGCAGCCTGATGGGTTTCCTGCTGTTCCAGCCCGCGCCGGAGCGGGTCGCGATGATCGGCCTCGGCGGCGGGTCGATCGCCAAATACTGTCACCGTCACCTGCCCGATGCGCGGCTCGAAGTGGTGGAAATCAGCCCAGAGGTGATCGCCCTGCGCGATCGCTTCCAGATTCCGCCGGACGACGCGCGCTTTGCCGTGGTTCAGGGGGATGGGGCGGATTACGTGGCCACGCATCGCGATGCGCTGGACGTGCTGATCGTCGATGGTTTCGATCTCAATGGCCAAGCGACCCAGCTCGGCACGCAGGCTTTCTACGACGACTGCCATGCCAGCCTGTGCGACGAGGGCGTGATGGCGGTCAATCTGTCCGGCGTCGATCTGCTGCTGGAGGTCTACCTCTCGCGTATCCGCCGCAGCTTCGGGCGGAACATTCTGGTGACGCAGGCCAAGGACTGCACCAACCAGATCGTATTCGCCTGTAAAGGCCGTTCGGCCGACTTGTCGGATAGCCAGCTGACGGCACGGGCCAGAGCGCTGGACGCACATCATCCCATCCGCTTCAGCAGCCTGGCGACGCGCCTGATTCAGGATCGGCGCGCCAGCAAGGTGACCGGCTAAAGGCACGACGATGCCGATCCATTACCTCCGCCGCCTTTCCGGGCACAGACGGGATCAGCAAGCTGACCGCCACCTGGGCTATTCGCTGGCCTTCATTGCCGGCGCGATGAATGCGGGCGGCTTTCTGGCGGTCGGGCAGTACACCTCGCACATGACCGGTATCGTGTCGGGCGTGGCGGACGCGTTTGCGCTGGGCGACATGACGGTGGCGCTGGCTGGCCTGGGCGCCGTGCTGGCGTTTCTTTGCGGGGCGGCCACCACGGCCGTGCTGATCAACTGGGCGGGCCGCCGTCGGCTGCGTAGCCGCTATGCGCTGAGCCTGCTGCTGGAATCGGTGCTGCTGTTGCTGTTCGGCATCGCCGGCAGCTACCTGGAAACGGTGCGCGATGTGCTGGCGCCGGTCACCGTGCTACTGCTGTGCTTCATCATGGGCTTGCAGAATGCGGTGATCACCAAGGTGTCCGGCGCCGCGATCCGCACTACGCACGTTACCGGACTGACCACCGACATCGGGATCGAGCTTGGCAAGCTGTTCTATGTGAACCCGCGGGAAAGTACGCTGCCGGCCGTTCTTGCCAACCGCGACAAGCTGCGGCTGCATGGCACCCTGCTCGGCTGCTTTCTGGTGGGCGGGCTGCTGGGCGCGATCAGCTTCAAGCACATCGGGTTTTCCGCGACCATTCCGCTCGCGATCTGGCTAAGCCTGCTGGCGCTGGTACCGGTGCTCGATGATGTTCGGCTGTGGTGGCGTCTGTATGTCCAGACCCGGCTTCATTCTTGATTCGCAGATTTACCGCACACGCTGAGGATGCCGTCGGCGATACGGCCGTCGAGCGCGATGCGGTTGCTAGCGTGCGGCACGGTGTCGCAACTGACCACCTGCGCGGCACCGGCCTGTAGCACGGCTTCGTGCGCACCCTCTGCGAAGATGGCATGGACCACCGCGCAGACGGGCGGACGGGCTCCCAGGCGATGCAGATGTCCGATGGTTTCGATCAGCGTCCGGCCGGTCGAGGCGATGTCATCCACCAGGATCGGCGTGTGGGTCAGCAGGGCAGCTGAATCGGGCACCGACACCTCGACGTCGCGGTCGCCATGGCGGACCTTTTGGAGCACCTGGCAAGGTGCATTGGCCAACCGGGCGACCTCCGACACCCACTGCTCGCTTTCCGCATCCGGCCCGATCAATAGCGGATTCTCGACGTTGGCGGCGATCCATTGTGCGATGGCCGGGGCCGCCTGCACGGTGGCGGTTGCGCAGTCGTAGACCTGGTCCAGGCTGGCGATGCGGTGCAGATGCGGGTCGGCGGTCACCAGCCAGTCGAAACGGGCGGACAGCAGTTGGGCGAAGTAGTGTGCGGTGATGCCCTCGCCCGGATTGAAGCGGGCATCCTGCCGCATGTAGGCAAGATAGGGCGCGACCAGACCGACTTCAGCGGCGCCCTGCTCCCGCAGCAGCGATGCAGCAAACAGCAGGGATGCCAGCTTGTCGTCCGGCCGGTCCAGTGTGCAGACGAGCGCCACGCGGGTGCCTTCGACGTGGCTCAGCAAGCGTAGATAACTCTCTCCGTCGGGAAAGCGCCGCACCGCCAGCTCGCCGAGGGTGGCGTTGAGCGGCACGGCCATGCGGGCAGCCAACCGGCTGGCCATGTCTTCGTTGCCTGGCATTGCCAGAAACACGGTCTTCATGTCGCCTCCGTCCCGGACTCGATCAGGACAATATCCGGATGAGAAGCCAGATAGCCGAGCGCGTAGTCGAGTTCCCCCGGCGTATCGGCATGCAGGGAGAACAAGGGTGCGCCTACGTCCACGCGGTCGCCCACTCTCACGTGCAGATCCAGGCCCGCAGCGGCAGCTCGCGGGGCGCCGGCCAGTTTGGCGACGCGGCTGATCAGGCGGTTGTTGAGCGATGCGACCCGGCCGCTTTGCCGAGCGGCAACAACATGGACGTGCGGCGCCA
>CBIHQA010000291.1:0-5588 GCA_966211475.1 uncultured Neisseriales bacterium | reverse complement strand
CGTCGTCCAGCCGGGTCTGCCACAGCCGAACGGCGGCGGCCACGTCGCGCATGGTTTCGTCGAGCGGGCGGCCGAGGGAGTGGTTGGCCAGGTAGATTTCGTCGCGCTTGAGCACCTCGGAGAACAGCGGGAAGACATGCTCGCGCAGCCCATCCTCGGTCAGCGGACCGTCGCCGAGGGCGGAGAGGGACTTCAGGATGCTTTCGGTCATGCGATGACCTTGGACATGTTCAGCTTCTCCGGTGGTGAAACGGTTGTCTTCTTGCAGGTACAGTCACTTCTGTTGCAGTACGGTGCGCACGTCGAACAGTTCCGGGAAGAAGGTCAGCTCCAGCGCCTTGCGCAGAAAGGCCACACCGGACGAGCCGCCGGTGCCGCGCCGGAAGCCAATCACCCGTTCTACCGTCTTCACGTGGCGGAAGCGCCAGAGCTGGAAGTATTCCTCCACGTCGACCAGCTTCTCGCACATTTCGTAGGCGTCCCAATGCTGATCCGGTGTCTCATAGATGGTGCGGAACACCTCGACCAGCGCCTCGCTCTTCTGGTGCGGCTCGGACCAGTCGCGCATCACGCAGTCGGCCGGCACCGGCAGGCCGCGCCGAGCCAGGTAGCGCAGGAATTCGTCGTACAGGCTGGGCGACTCCAGCACCGCACGTAGCGCTTCGAAGCGTACCGGGTCATGGCGGAACACCTCCAGCATCGCGCGGTTCTTGTTTCCGAGCAGAAACTCGATGGTGCGGTACTGATGCGACTGGAAGCCGGAGGAGCTGCCCAGCACGCCACGGAACTCCATGTATTCGGAGGGGGTCAGCGTCTCCAGCACCGACCATTGCTCGAACAGTTGCAACTGCACCTGCCTCACCCGCGACAAGATCTTGAAGCAAGGGTCCAGCTGGTCCTGCCGGATAAAACCGATGGCGGCGGACAGCTCATGGATCAACAACTTCATCCATAATTCCGCCACCTGATGCTGCACGATGAACAACATTTCGTCATGATGCGGCAGGTCGGACAACGGCTTCTGCTGCTCCAGCAGGCCTTGCAGGCACAGGTAGCCATCGTAGGACAGCCGGTTACCGAAGTCGGTGACGATGCCAGATTCGAGCGGACGCTGGTTCTGCATGACAACACTCCGGAGGCGAGTGCGATGACTTGGATTGTAGTCCCCTTGCGGGCCGCGCCGTGACCTCGCCGATCACGCCCGAGCTCCGTCCCGACTACCTTGCTACCCGCGCCACGCGCACCCTGCCAGCATTTCGCGCCGGCCTGCTGCTGGCCAGTTTCCTGCTGGCGAGCTTCGCCATTTGGGACGAGCTGATCGCCCCGGGCTCCGCCCGCCTTACCCTGCCGATCCGTATCGTGCCAGCCATGCTGGGCTTGCTGATGGTAGGACTGTCCTTCCGGCCAGCCCTGCGCCGCTATCTGTTCGCGGGGCTGGAGATCTTCGTCTGCGTGGCGATTGCTGCGCTCGCCATGGTGCTGACCCTGCTGCCGGAGGGCTTCCTGTATGGCCTGACCGGGCTGTTCGTGGTGCCGATGGTGGTGCCGGCCTTTGCGCCCACGGTGGCATCGGTGATGCGGGTGCTACTGTGGCTGATCCTGGTCACGCAGGTCGGCCTGTTTGCTCAACCACTGCCAGCCAAGGTGATCCTGAATGCGGAATCGACCCTGCTGCTGGTCTGCGGGTTCTCCGGGATGCTGGGCTTTCTGTCGGTGCTGGCACGGCAGCGCGAATTCCGGCTGGAGCGCTCGCTTTACCAGCAGGCGATTACCGACAGCCTGACCGGGCTATTCAACCGCCGCCACTTTCTGGACCGCGCCGCCAGCGACATCCGGCGCGCCCAACGGCATGGCCGGCCGCTCGCGGCGATGCTGCTGGACATCGACCACTTCAAGCAGGTGAACGACCGCTTCGGTCACGACGTCGGCGACATGGTGATCCAGGCCACCGCCCGCACGCTGAAGCAACAACTGCGGGATGGCGATGTGATCGCCCGCGTCGGCGGCGAGGAGTTCGCCGTGTTGCTGCCGGACACGCCCGCCGACCAGCTGCTGACGCTGGCCGAGCGCCTGCGTGCCGCGATTGCCGATTCCCCGTTGGAGGCGCAGGACGCTGTGTGCTGGACTGTCAGCATCGGCTGCGCGGTGCTCACGCCGGACATCAGTCGTATCGAGGCGTTGCTGAAGCTGTGCGACCAGCGCTTGTACCACGCGAAGCAGCTAGGGCGGGATCGGGTGGTGTTTGGGTAGGAGCGGGGTTGCGATGGTCTCTACCGCGAGCGAGGCGTTTGCCGCATTGATGGTGCCGGTTTGGTAGGGCGGAAAAGCGAAGCGTCTTCCGCCAATGGACGTCGGCTCCCACCGTTCAAGCGGAAATCCACGCCAAGTTGGCGGAAGACGCTTTGCTTTTCCGCCCTACGTTCATCATCCTGACCCGCGCCTACCGGACGAGGGTGGCGATGGTGTCGATGGCGGGCGGGATGTTTGCCGCGTCGATGGTGCCGTAGCCCAGCACCAGCCCGTTCAGACCGCCCTCTACCCCGTAGCGAGATAGCGGCTCGATGCGGATGCCTTGCTCCGCGGCTCGCGCCACCAGCTGTTCGGCCGGGATGCCGGACTCCAGCCGCACCGCCAGATGCAGGCCGGCTTCCGACGGCAGGGGCTGCAGCCTGCCATTGCCATGCCGGTACAGGGCGGATAGCAGCGCGGTTCTCCGCTCTGCATACAGCTTGCGCATCTTGCGGACATGGCGCGCCAGATGGCCTTCCGTGATGAAGGCCGCCAGCGTCTCCTGCGCCAACACCGGCACATTCCAGTCAGCCGCCTGCTTGGCCGCCAACAGGGCTGGCCGCGCCCAGACCGGGGCCACCACGTAACCGATGCGCAACGCCGGGAACAGGCTCTTGGAAAAGGTGCCGACGTAGAACACCCGGCCGTCCCGATCCAGCGTCTGCAAGGCATCCAGCGGGCGGCTGCCGAAGCGGAATTCTCCGTCGTAGTCGTCCTCGATCACCACCGCGTCGTGCCGGCGGGCATAGTCCAGCAAAGCGGCACGGCGGTGGGCGGACATCGCCACCCCGAGCGGGAACTGGTGCGACGGCGTCACGCAGATCACCCCAACGCCGGGCGGCAGTCTGTCCACCATCAGCCCTTGCTCGTCCACGGGGACATCGACGATGCGCGCCCCTTGGCCGGCGAGGACCGTCCGCAGCGGTGGATAACCGGGGTTCTCCAGCGCAACCATCGTCTCGCCGGGCGTGACCAGGATGCGCGCCAACAGGTCGAAGGCCTGCTGCGCGCCGGCGGTGACGACCACGTCGTCCGGCCGGCTGGCCACGGCGCGGGTGAACGACACGTGGCCGGCAATCGCCTCCCGCAGGGCGGGCTGCCCCGCTGGCGTGGCGTAACCCAGCGGCGCCCGGGAAAAGCTACGCAGCGCACGGCCAGCCAGACGCTGCCACACGGCGTAGGGCAGCAAACGCTGCTCGGGCAGGCCGGTGGTGAAGCTGTCGCGATAGGCCCGTTCCGGAGGGGCCGGCAGCGGCAAATTCCGCCAGCGGGGATTCAGCCGTTGCGCGATGCCGTCCGATGGATCGACCGGTGCCTGCTGCCGTGGCAGCACATCGGCCACGAAGGTGCCGGCGCCCGGCCGGGCGACCAGGTAACCCTCGCTTAGCAACAGGTCGTACGTCGCCAGGGCGGTATTGCGCGACACCTGCAGCGAGTCGGCCAGCACCCGCGTGGCCGGCAGCCGCAGGCCAGGCTGCAGTCGGCCATCCAGAATCGCGGCCTTCAACTGGCCGTGCAGCGCACGCAATACCTCGCGCGAACCACGGGGCGGCAGTTGCAGGGCCAGACTGAAAATTGGCTCCATAATTTTCTAAGAATGTGGCGCTCTTCCCATACCGCATTACAGCGCATGCTGTATGCCATGTCCAACCGCCTTCGAGACCGCGCCATGATCGACCTCTACTACGCCGCCACGCCCAACGGCCACAAGATGACCCTGTTCCTGGAAGAAGCCGGCCTGCCCTACCGGGTAATCCCGGTCAGCCTGAGCAAGGGCGAACAGTTCCGGCCGGAATTCCTGGCGATTTCGCCCAACAACAAGATTCCGGCCCTGGTGGACCACGCGCCGGCTGGCGGCGGCGAACCGATCGCGCTGTTCGAATCCGGCGCGATGCTGATCTACCTGGCCGAAAAGACCGGCCGCTTCCTGCCCGCCGACCTGGCCGGCCGGATGGAGGTGCTGCCCTGGTTGTTCTGGCAGGTGGGTGGCCTGGGCCCGATGGCCGGGCAGATCGGCCACTTCACCGTCTACGCGCCGGAAAAAGTCCCCTATGCCATCGACCGCTACACTCGCGAGGTGAGCCGCCTGTACGGCGTGCTGGACACTCGTCTGGAAGGCCGCGAGTTCATCGCGGGCGAATACTCCATCGCCGACATCGCCTGCTACCCGTGGATCGTGCCGCACGAGGCACACGGCCAGAACCTGGACGACTTCCCCAACCTGAAGCGCTGGTTCGATTCCATCGCCGCCCGGCCGGCCACCCGCCGCGCCTACGATGGGCACCGCGATGTGTACAGCCGGCCGAAAGCGCTGTCGGAAGAAGCGCGCCATGTGCTGTTTGGCCAGCGCGGCGTCCAGGCGGCGAACTAGCCGCAAGCGATCCAAGGAGAACACCATGAAACGATCCGACGTCGCCGCCCTGTTCCTGCTGGCTGGCCTATGGGGCGGCTCCTACCTGTTCATGCGAATGGGGGCCGGCGAATTTGGCGCGGTGGCATTGGCAGGGGGCCGCGCCACGGTGGCCGCGCTGGTACTGCTGCCCTTGCTGCTGCGGGATGGCGGGTTTGCCGCACTGCGCCGAGCCTGGAGGCCCATCGCCCTGGTCGGCCTGAGCAACTGCGCGCTGCCCTTCGTGCTGTTCAGCTACGCGGCGCTGACGCTGAACGCTGGGCTATTGGCCATCTTCACCGCCACCACACCGCTGTTTGCCGCGCTGATCGGCGCCGTGTGGCGTTCCGAGAAGCTGGATCGCAGCCGGGTCACCGGGCTGGTGATCGGCTTTGCCGGCGTGCTGTGGCTGGTGCGCGACAAGGCAGATTTCCAGCCTGGCACCGGCGGCCCAGCCACTGGCTGGGCGGTGCTCGCCTGCCTGGCGGCAACCCTGCTGTATGGATTTTCCGCTCACTACAGCCGCCAGCGGCTGCGCGACGTGCCGCCGATCGCCGTGGCCACCGGCAGCCAGCTCACCGCCGCAGCCGTGCTGGCTGTACCCGCCGTCCACTTGTGGCCGGCCGTCATGCCGGGTGCGCATGCCTGGGCCGCGCTGGTTCTGCTCGCCGTCGCCAGTACCGCACTGGCCTACGTGCTGTTCTTCCGGCTGATCGCCCGGATCGGCGCCGCCCGCACGGTGACTGTCACCTACCTGATCCCGGCCTTCGGCCTGCTGTGGGGCGCGCTATTCCTGGGTGAGACCTTCACGTTGGACATGGCGGCGGGCTGCGCGGTGATCCTGCTCGGCACTGCGTTGACCACCGGCTTGTTGCAGCCATTCCGCAAACCCGCGATGGCGAGGTGACGC
>CBIHQA010000290.1:0-5601 GCA_966211475.1 uncultured Neisseriales bacterium | reverse complement strand
GTCGTCGCAGCCGCTGCGGCGAGCCGGGCCAGTTCGGCCACGATCAGACCCTGGCCGGGGAACAGGTTGCGGCTGTCGAACACCCGTAGCGAAAACGGTTTCGTGAGCCCTGACTGTTCGCGAATCGGCCGGTAGTTGTTGAGGATCGCGAGCGACGCCTGCTGCGCATTCTGGTGGATCTGGCTGCGGGAGCCCATCACCGTCAGGCAGAACACATAGTCGAACTCGACCACCAGCCGGGACAGGAACAGTTCGCGGATCTGGTCGCTGGAATAGGGGACGGATTCGAAGTCGCCGGTGCCAGCGGCGACCTGCCGCTCGAAGAAGGCCTGGGTGGCCGCCGGGTCGCGGTTGTCGATGAAGGTGGCGCCGCTGCCCTGGATGGTGATCGGCAGGATCACGATGTTGTGCTCGTCCAGGAACGGGCGCGGCAAATCACAGCACGAATCGGTCACGATGCCGATGCGCATGGGTCTTTCTCCTTGGAGTCGGTGGCGCTCATCGGGGAGCACTCGTGGTCGGCGTGGTTTCGCGTGCGCCGCTGGCTTGTAATGTGAACCTTAAATATGAACTATCATTCAAGCGCTTGTTCGGCATCATGCGGAGACGAGCACGAGCTGTCAACGCCACCTGCAATACCGACGAGCGGACAGTCCTTGGAGGCCATATCCGGCCTTGCCGGCAGAGGGGGCGCTGATTAGCATCGACACATGGATACCGACAACAACGTAGGCAGTTACCAGCCAAAGCGGCAATCAACGCGGCTGACCGTCTCGCAGGTCGAACCCGGTTATGCGGTGCAGCGCTGGGGGCAGCCGGACCAGCCGGCGGTGTGGCTGCTGCACGGCTGGATGGATGTCGGGGCGACCTTCCAGTTCCTGATCGATGCGCTGCCACCGGCGCTGTTCGAAGCCCACGTCTGGTACGCGCCGGACTGGCGCGGCTTCGGCGACAGCGGCTGGGCAGGGCGCAGCTACTGGTTCCCCGACTATCTGGCCGACCTCGACGGCTTGCTGTCCGCGCTGACGCCCGATGCGCCAGTCAGCCTGGTTGGCCACAGCATGGGGGGCATCGTGGCGATGCTCTACGCCGGCATCCGTCGCGAACGGGTTGCCCGGATCGCCTCGCTGGAAGGGTTTGGGTTGCAGGCCACCCAAGCGACCCAGTCACCGCCCCGGGTGGCGCGCTGGTTGGATGGACTGGCCGACCCACCCACGCTGAAAGCCTATCCGGCGCTGGATGCGCTGGTGGCTTATCTGAGGCGCCAGCATCCCCGGCTGACGCAGGACAAGGCGCTGTTCCTGGCTGGCGAGCTCGCACGGCAGGACGAGGACGGCTGGCGGCTGAAAGCGGACCCGCGCCACAAGCTGGTCAACCCGATCCTCTACCGGCTGGAGGAGCACCTGGAGACCTGGCGGCGCATCACGGCGCCGGTGCTGTGGCTGCAAGGTGGCGATGGCTGGGTGGCGGACTTCCTTAAGGAGGACGCCGCAGCATTCCGACGCCGCACCGAGGTGATCAGTCAACTGACCGAAGTGGAACTGCCGGATTGCGGGCACCAGATGCTGTGGGAGCGGCCGGATGCGGTGGCGGAAGCGCTGTTGCAATGGTGGTCGGCGTAGCGCAGCAGGCGCTTTGGCAAGACCTGGGCTCGCCTGCTATTTCGACATCTCCACATCGACATCCGCCTGATCCTGCCAATAAGGGAAGAACTCGCGGATGACCTGCAGGAAGGCCTGCCGGGTATCCTCGCCCGGCAGCAGGACCAGCATCGCATTGACCCCCGCGCGATACACCGCCGAGGAGGCGGGCCGGTCGCGGATCACGAACAGTAGCGCGGGCAACAGCCTCTCGCGTACCTGGTAGGGCACCTTGTCGTCATTGCGGAGCAGGCAGTCTGCCAGGTAGCGGGTGAGGGCGGGGCTGTCGGTCGCTTTCCAGCGGGCGGCGGACATGTCGCGGAGCAGAGTATCCAGACTGGCTGCCCGCGGGATGGCGAACTGCTCCAGCGCGAAGCCATCACCGGCATTCAGCGCAGCGACTGTTTTCAGGTCCTGGGTCCAGAAGGGATAAAACTCGCGTGCCACCGCCAGGAAGAAGGGCAGCGTTTCCTCGGTGGCGACTTTCTTGAGCGTATGGTCGACCGCATCGCGGTAACCCGTGCCCGCCGCATTCTCCGAGCCAGCGTCATCCAGGGCCGCCAGCAGATAGCGCAGGAAGTGCTTGCGCTGATTGATGCTGCCTGTGGTGGCCCCTTTGCTCTTGAGCAGCGCCAGATAGGCGTTCAGCGCATGGGTGGCGTTCTGGGTCTCGGTAGCGGACATATCTAGACGGGGAGTCAGCGTTTATTCAGCCTACTCACTCCAGCCGTCTGGTGCAAGTAATTAGAATCACATCGTCATAATGATGTGCGGCCGGATCAGGATTGTCTGGAGGCTTGCCGAGGGAGCTGCCTCAGTCAGCAACGGTCGACCGTAGCCCGTCAGGAAGCGGCAGCAAGTGGCCCATGTGCCGTGACGACCTGGTTGCGGCCGTTCCGCTTCGCCAGATAGAGCGCGCCATCGGCGCGGTTGAGCAGGGATTCCAGGTTTTCCTCAGGATAGGATCGCTCGGCCACGCCGCCGCTGATGGTCACATTCAAGGTTTGCCCATCGACGGAGATGCTTTGCCGGGCAACTTCCTGCCGAAGCCGTTCGGCGAGTTCATGGGCTTCGTCCAGGGCGGTTTCCGGTAGCAGCAGGCTGATTTCCTCTCCGCCATAGCGGCCGACCAGATCAGCCCGCCGGACATGCTTTGTCAGCGTTCGTGCCACCAGGGCCAGCATGCGGTCGCCCACGGCATGGCCCCATGTATCGTTGACCTGCTTGAAATGGTCGATGTCGAACATGATGGCGCTGGTCGGGTATCCACTACGTTGGGCGCGGCCCAGTTCCGTGCCACCCAGTTCCATGAAGCGGTGCCGGTTGAGCAGGCCGGTCATTTGATCGCGTGTTGCCAGCAGCTCCAGCTTGGCGTTGGCTTCCGTCAGCTGACGCGCCTGCCGCACCATTTTCAGGAACAGGCTGTAGAAAAAATACGAGCCGAACAGGATCAGCACGACGATCACGCTGTACATCGCCTGCATCGACGAGACCATCGATAGCCCGATGGCCGCGCCCGCCTGGGCGGCGAGTTGCCAGTGCTGGATGCTCAGGAACGTCATCAGATGCAGGTAGAGCAGGACGCCGGCGGTGATCAGGCCGCCGCCGATCACGATGTTCCGGTACGGCGGAGGCTGCAGCGACGTGACCTGACGACGATGGCGATATTTCTCCAGGCGGCTGCCCCAGATGAACAGCAGCGGTGTCACCAGCAGGACGCTCTGGATGAATGCGCCAAACCACCAGCCTTGCCAGGTGGCGTAGACCTCCTGCTGGGGAACATGCGCCGTGTACACCCAGATGAAGCATCCGGCCGAGCCGGTGACCCCCGCGGCGAAGGAGACCAGCAGGAAGAACAGCATGCCCCGCAGCGTTCGCAGGTTCAGGCTGAAGGAGAACGCGCGATAGCTCATCGCGTAGACCGCCAGCCCGATCGGGTCGGCAAAGGCGAACAGGGCGGCCCAGCCGACCGGCATCGCGGCGTAGAGCGCCAGCGCGAAGGTGGACAGATACGCCGGCACGAAACCCCACCAGAAGCCGGCCGCCAGCGTCCACAGCGTGGTCAACACCAATGGCGGGTAGAACGCGACGCTCACCACCACGCCACCCATCTGGAAAGACTGGTCCCACCAGTGATACCGGACCGAGGCGATGCCAGTGGCGATACAAAGCAGATTGGTCAGTATCCAGAGGGATAGAAAACGGGCACGAGACGCGCTGTCGCTCATGCTGCGTTCCCGCAAGAAGGCATGCCGACAGCCGGGGAAATCGAATAGGTCACAAGGGCTACCGGAAAAGTGTCATCAAACGCTGGCGCGGCGGCCTCGTGGGCTGCGAAGCCCGTGCCGACGGGAGCCGATGTATGCAGTGTAGCGGAGAAGTATTGCGATACACGCTGCCCAAGCATGGTTGGACATGCCACCGCAGATTCAGCCTTAACCTGCCAGCAGTTCTCTGGCGTGGTCGCGGGTGGTGTCGGTGATGGTGGCGCCGCCCAGCATGCGGGCGATTTCCTCGGTGCGGTCGCCGTGGTCCAGTTCGCGGATGCGGCTGGTGACGCCTTGCTGTTCCACCGACTTGCTGACCTGCCAGTGCTGGTGGCCGCGCGCCGCCACTTGCGGCAAGTGGGTGATGGACATCACCTGATGACGGTCGCCGAGTTCGCGCAGCAGACGGCCGACGATGTCCGCCACCCGACCGCCGATGCCCACGTCCACTTCGTCGAAGATCAGCGTCGGCACCTTGGCCACCGTGGTCATCGCCACCTGGATGGCCAGGCTCACGCGGGACAGTTCGCCGCCGGATGCGATCTTGGCAAGCGACTGGGCGGTGGCACCATGGTGGCCGATGCGGTATTCCACCGTCTCCAGCCCGCCGCCGGAAGGCTCGGCCAGCGGTAGCAGCGCCACTGAGAAGCGGCTGCCGGCCATCGCGAGCAGGGCCAGCGTCTTGTTGACCGACTCCGCCAGTTTGTCGGCAGCCTTTTGGCGCAGCTTGCTGAGTTTTTCGGCCGCCTGCTGATAGGCAGTCCGTGCGGCTGCAAGTGCGGCGGCTTGTGCGGCCGGGTCTTGCTGGGCGGCGAGAGCCTCGCGTCGGGCACGGGCAGTCTGCAGGGTATCGTGCAACTGTTCGGGCTGCACGCGATGCTTGCGGGCCATCATGTGCAACTCGCCCAACTGATTGTCCAGGCGGGCAAGCTCGGCCGGGTCCAGGTCGCGACGATTGGCGTAGTGGCGCAGGCTGTAGGCGGCTTCCTGCAACTGGATCACCGCATTGTCGATCAGGTCGCAGGGCTCGCCGAGGGTGGCATCGATGCCGGTCAGCTCGCGCAGACGCTGGGCCAACTGGGTGAGTGGCGGCAGCAGGGCCTGGTCGCCTTCCAGCAGGGCGTCGACGCCGGAGGCTGCGCCGTCGAGCAGGGTGGCGGCGTGGGTCAGCCGGCTGTGGTCCTGCAATAGTTGCTGATAGGCGTCCGGGGGCAGGGCGATCGGTTCCAGCTCGCGGATCTGCCAGTCGAGCTGTTCGATTTCACGGGTGCGTTCGGCCTGTTGGGCCTCGGCTTCGCGCTGGGCACGTTCCAGCGCCCGCCATTGCTGGTGGGCGGCGGAGACCTGACGGGCGAGGTCGGCGGCGCTGGCATAGTCGTCCAGCAGGGCGCGCTGGGCGTCGCCACGCATTAGGGACTGGTGGGCGTGCTGGCCGTGGATGTCGACCAGTTGTTCGCCGATCTCGCGCAGCTGCTGCACGGTCGCCGCGGTGCCGTTGATGAAGGCGCGACTCTTGCCCTGCGCGTCCAGTACACGGCGCAGCAGCAGTTGTTCCGGATCGTCGCCGGCAAGTTCCTGTTCGGCGAGCCAGGCCCGGGCATCGGGCAGGGCGGACAGGTCGAATTCGGCGGTCAGGTCGGCCTTGTCTTGTCCGGCGCGGACCATACCGGATTCGAAGCGGCCGCCCAGCAGCA
>CBIHQA010000289.1:0-5607 GCA_966211475.1 uncultured Neisseriales bacterium | reverse complement strand
TCGACGAATCGAACCTGGGTATCGACGATGCCGCGCTGCTGCTGCCAGAAGACGCGGACACCAGCGCCGCCATCCTGCGTGCCGAACTGGAAGCCCGCTTCTGCGGCCCGCTCGCCGTGGTCATCAGCGACACCTTTGGCCGCCCCTGGCGCCATGGCCAGACCAATATCGCCATCGGCTTGGCCGGCCTGTCGCCGCTCAACGACCTGGCCGGCGGGCTCGACGCCTACGGCCGACCGCTGCGGGTTACCGCCCCGGCACTCGCCGACGAAGTCGCCACCGCCGCCGGCCTGGTGATGGGCAAGGCAGACCGCATTCCCGTCGCCATTGTGCGCGGCCTGTCCTGGCAGCCCGATCCAGACGCCCGCGCCACCCGACTCATCCGTTCCCCTAAGGAGGATCTGTTCCAATGACCACCGCTATCGCCATCCTCGGCGGCACCGGCCCGCAAGGGCAGGGGCTCGCCCTGCGCTTCGCCCGCGCCGGCGTGCCCGTCGCCCTCGGCTCACGAGAGGCCGACCGTGCCGCCACGATTGCCAACGAGCTCAACGCCAAGCTGGCCGACTACCCCGGCTCAGCCCGCATCGACGGCCACGACAACGAAGGCGCCGTCCGCGCCGCGGGCGATCTGGTGCTGCTCGCCGTGCCCTTCGCCGCCCACCACGCCACGCTGGACAGCCTCAAGCCGCTGCTCGTCCACAGGGTATTGGTCGACCTGGTGGTGCCGCTCGCGCCGGGCAACCCCAAGGCCGTCGCCATGCCGCCGGAAGGCTCCGCCACCGAAGCCGCTCAGGCCTTGCTCGGCGACGCCACCCGGGTGGTCGGCGCGCTGCACAACGTCTCCGCCCACACGCTGAATCACCTCGACCAGGCCATCAATTGCGACGTGCTGGTCTGCGGCAACGACCCGGAAGCCAAGGAAGCGGTGATCGAATGGGTGCAGAAGCTCGGCGTCGCCGCCTTTGATGCCGGCCCCGCCGAAAACGCCCGCTGCATCGAGGCCATCACCCCGATCCTGATCCGCCTGAACATCAGCAAGAAGGTGCCGTTCAGTCATGCGGGCATAAAGATCTGGGCCCCTGGCACATGACCCGTAGGTTGGGGTGAGCCAAAGGCGAACCCCAACGTGCTCCGCATCAACGCCCAAGTTGGGGTTCGGCTGCGCCTCACCCCAACCTACCTACCCAAGGCAACCACGAGGAGAGACACCATGAAATTCGGCATCACCTTCAAAGGCTTCGTCGAAGCCGACCGCGCCCGCTACCTGGTCCGCATGGCCGAGCACTACGGTTTCGAATACTGCTGGTTCTACGACAGCCACATCCTCTGGCGCGAATCCTTCGTCGCCATGGCCATGTGCATGGAACACACCAGCAAGCTGCGCTACGGCCCACTGGTCACCAACCCGGACGTGCGCGACTGGTCGCTGGCCGCCTCGCTGTACGCCTCGCTCGCCAAGCAGAGCGGCAACCGCTTCGATGTGGCGGTCGGCCGGGGTGACAGCTCCCGCCGGGTGATGGGCAACAAGCCGGCCTCGCTGGAGCGGGTCGCCGAGTTCGTCACCAAGGTCAAGGCCATGGTGCGCGGCGATGAAGTCACCTACGACGACTGCCCGAACCCGGTGCAATTCCCCTGGGCCACCGGCTACGACATGCCGGCCTGGGTCGCCGCCTACGGCCCGCAGGCACTGAAGTGCGCCGGCGAATTCGCCGACGGCGTGGTGCTGCAGATCGCCGAACCGGGCCTGTGCAAGTGGTTCACCGACCAGGCGCTGGAGGCCGGCAAGGCCGCCGGCCGCGACATGTCCCACTACCAGTCCATGGCCGCCGCGCCCGCCTACTTCGGCAAGATGGAAGACTGCATCGAAGCCACCAAGTGGTTCCCCGCCATGGTCGGCAACCACGTCGCCGACATCGTCGACAAGTACGGCAAGGACAGCGGCCTGGTGCCGCGCAGCCTCACCGACTACATCGAAAAGCGCCGCGGCTACGACTATTCCAAGCACGGCCAGAGCGATAACCCCTTCCTCGACTTCATCACGCCAGACGTGGTGGAAAGCTTCTGCGTGCTCGGTCAGCCGGAAGACCACATCCGCAAGATCGGCCACCTGAAGGAAGCCGGCGTAACACAGTTCAATATCTACCTGGACAACGGCGACGAGGAAAACATCATTGCAACTTACGGCGAGAAGATCATCCCCGCCTTCCGCTAACATCCGCTCCGCCAACGCGTAGGTTGGGGTGAGCGTCGCGAACCCCAACCTACGGCACTGCGTTGAATGGTTCCGAACCTGGAGACAACCATGAACAAACCCGTGGACACCCGACTCGACGCCCTCACCATCAACGGCGACCGCCTCTGGCAATCGCTGATGGAGCTCGCCCAGATCGGCGGCACCCCCAAGGGCGGCGTCTGCCGACTCGCGCTCACCGACCTCGACCGCCAGGGCCGCGACCTGGTCGTCGGCTGGGCCAGGGACGCCGGCCTCACCATCACCACCGACCGCATCGGCAACGTCTTCATGCGCCGCGCCGGTCGCAACAACGCACTGCCGCCGGTGGTCTGCGGCAGCCACATCGACACCCAGCCCACCGGCGGCAAGTTCGACGGCAACTACGGCGTGCTGGCCGGCCTGGAAGTGATGCGCACCCTCAACGACCGTGGCATCCAGACCGAAGCCCCGCTGGAAGTCGCCTTCTGGACCAACGAGGAAGGCTCCCGCTTCGTGCCGGTGATGATGGGCTCCGGCGTGTTCTGCGGCGCCTTCAGCCTGGAGCACGCCTACGCCGCGAAAGACGTCGACGGCAAATCGGTGCAGGAAGAACTCGCCCGCATCGGCTACATCGGCGAGCAGACGCCCGGCGACCACCCGATCGGCGCCTACTTCGAAGCCCACATCGAGCAAGGCCCGGTGCTGGAAGACGCCGACATCACCATCGGCGTGGTCAAAGGCGTACTCGGCCTGCGCTGGTACGACTGCGTCGTCACCGGCATGGAAGCCCACGCCGGCCCCACGCCCATGGCGCTGCGACGCGACGCGCTACAGGTCTCCACCCGCATCATGCAAGAGGTGATCGAGATCGCGAACCGCTACCCGCCCTATGGCCGCGGCACGGTTGGCTTCGTGCAGGTGCACCCCAACAGCCGTAACGTCATCCCCGGCCGGGTCAAGTTCTCCGTCGACCTGCGCAACGTCGATGCGGAACGGCTGGACCGCATGGACGCCGAGCTGCGCGCCTACCTCGCCCAGGTGCAGCAGGAAACCGGCCTGTCCATCGAGCTGACGGAAGTCTCCCACTTCCCGCCATGCCCCTTCGACGCCGGCTGCGTCGACGCCGTGCAACGCGCCGCCGAACGCCTCGGCTACAGCCATATGGACGCCGTCTCCGGCGCCGGCCACGACGCCGTCTACGTCGCCCGGCTCGCCCCGGCCGGCATGATCTTCATCCCTTGCAAAGACGGCATCAGTCACAACGAGATTGAAGATGCCAAGCCGGAACACATCACCGCCGGCGGCAATGTGTTGCTGCACGCGATGCTGGAAGCGGCGGGGTTGGGGGAGTAAGCAGGAAGGGCGGTTGAGCCCATCATCCCCACGAGGCTCTCCGTAGCCTGGATGGAGCGCAGCGGAATCCGGGACCGGCGTATCAAGGTGTAACCCCGGATTACGCATACGAGCATTCGTAGGGCGCAATAAGCGCAGCGCATTGCGCCGTATTCTCAGACGAACAAACCAATCCCGGTCTGTTCACAATCGGCGCTGGCTCACCGGAGAATGCGGCGCAATGCGCTGCGCTTATTGCGTCCTACGTGGTCTGTGGAGATGTAGGTTGGGGTGAGTCAGAGACGAACCCCAACGTGACGACGTGGAGCCGACGCTCTGTTGGGCTTCGCTTCGCTCAGCGTCAACCTACGGGAACCGGCATTTCCCGCTTCTTGGGAAGGCAGACTCAACCGTGGGACAACATGCCGGGGCGGCGCCGGCCGGCGGTCAGATGCCGCAGCGCCAAACCGGCCCAGGTGGTGGCGATGAAGGCGAGAGTGAGCGGTGTGCCGAGAGTCTGGCTAAACGCCAGGTGCACCAGCACCGACGCCGCTGCTGTCCCGAGCGCGAACAGCCCGTCGCGCGGCGTTTCCCCGCTGAAGACAATGGCGCAAAGCGCAGCGTTATAGCCAAGCAAACCGGCGCCGATCAGCTCCGGCGGCTGGCCGAGCGCCACGGCGAACAGCACCGCCAACGCGGTGCCGAGGGCGGCGTAGATCGCGGCAGTCGGCGCGGCGATCCAGATGGCGGCAATGAACAGTGCACCGGATAGCGGATTGCCTTGGAACAGCACCTGGCCGACGCTGTTGGCCACGGCGCCGAGATAGGGCATGTCCGAAGGGGTGCTACCGCCGGCTACGGTACTCGCCCCCAGCATCGGCAACACCGCCAGCAAGACCAGCGTGGTGACGATGAAGGGCAGGGTGAACACCGGCCAGTGGCGGTGCCGGCACGCTTGGGCAACCAGACTGCCCACCGCGCCACCCGCCACGATGGCTGCCCAGACGACGGCATCCGCCTGCAGAAACGTCACCAGCGCAATTCCGACCAGCGCCGCATTGAAGCCGTGCAGACCCTGGTCGATTTCCTTGCGGTCCCAGCCCAGCAGCCAGGCAGGCAGCATGCCGGCTGTCACGCCAACCACGGCGGCGAGCGCCGCCAGCGGCGAATTCACCGCCAAGCCAGCCAGCAAAAGCAATCCGCTGACCGGGTTGTCGATCAGCATGATCTGGGCGAGGCCGGCCAAACCGGCACGAAAGGGCGCGAAGACGTTCATAGGCGGCGATGTTACCCGCCCGTCTCCGCACCGTCATCGTGCACTGCACCTTATTGGTGCGTGCTATTGCGCCATCATAGGGCCGTACGCAGCTTCCACAGCTCCGGGAACAGCACCACGTCCAGCATCCGGCGCAGGTAGTTGGCGCCCTCGGTGCCGCCGCTGCCGCGCTTGAAGCCGATCACCCGCTCCACCGTGGTCAGGTGGCGGAATCGCCATTGCCGGAAGGCATCCTCCATGTCGACGAACTTCTCGGCCAACTGGTACAGCGCCCAGTGCTTCTCCGGCGCGCGGTAGACGGTCAGCCAGGCGGCCTCCACCGATTCGTCGTAGGCGGTCGGCTGGGTCCAGTCGCGTTCCACGCGGGCGGGATCGACCGCAAACCCCTGGCGGGCCATCAGCCGGATCGCCTCGTCGTACAGCGACGGCGCGGCCAGTGCATCGGCCACCCGCTGGTGCAGGTCGTCGCGGTGGCTGTGTGGCTTGAGCATGGCCGGGTTCTTGTTGCCCAGCATGAACTCGATCTCGCGGTACTGGTAGGACTGGAAGCCGGACGACTGCCCCAGGTAGGGGCGCATCGCGGTGTACTCCGGCGGCGTCATGGTGGACAGCACCGTCCAGGCCTGCACCAGTTGCTCCATGATGCGCGACACCCGGGCCAGCATCTTGAAGGCCGGCGGCAGGTCGTTGTTGCGTACACAGTCGCGGGCCGCGGCCAGCTCGTGCAGCATCAGCTTCATCCACAGCTCGCTGGTCTGGTGCTGCACGATGAACAGCATCTCGTCGT
>CBIHQA010000288.1:0-5610 GCA_966211475.1 uncultured Neisseriales bacterium | reverse complement strand
ATCTGCTACGAGCGGCGCACGCACGTCACCAAGATCCTGGGCCGCGTGGTGCAGGACGAACGTGTGTTCGGGATCATCTACACGCTGGACGATGGGGACGATCACTTCGACCCGACGGTGTGGATCAAGGCCAACCCGAACCTGGGCAAGTCGGTCCAGCTCGATGAGCTGCAGGCCCAGGCCAGCAAGGCCATGGCCATGCCCAGCGCGCTGTCCAACTTCCTGACCAAACGCTTGAATGTGTGGGTCAGCGGCGAAAGCCCTTGGATGGACATGCGCGCCTGGGAAAAGTGCGCGGATAGCCGCCTGCGAATCGAGTCCATCCCTGACGGCGCCAAGGTCTACATGGGCCTGGACCTCGCGCAGAAGAAGGACTTCGCCGCGCTCACGCTGGCCTGGCAGGACAGCGACACCGGCAAGTGGGGCGTGTGCACACGTCTGTACCTGAACGAACTGGCCATCCAGGAAAGCGGCAACGCCCATCTGGCCGGCTGGGCCCGCCAGGGCTACGTGGTGGTGACCGACGGCGCGCTGACTGACTTCGACTGCGTGGCGGACGACATGCGCACCTACTGCCGCCGCTTCGACGTGCAGGAAATCGCGTTCGACCCCGCGCTGTCCATGTACTTTGCCGGCAAGCTGATTGAGGAAGGCTTGCCGCTGGTCGAAATCGCCCAGCGTGCAATGTTCTTCACGCCAGCCCTTATCCAGGTGGAGAACCTGGTGCTGGAGGAAAAGCTGCAGCACGAGGGCAACCCCGTGCTCGCCTGGATGGTCAGCAACCTGGTGGTCAAGCAAAGCAAGTTCAACGAGCTGATGCAGCCCACGAAAGAGCGGCCGGAGAACAAGATCGACGGCGTGATCAGCATGCTGATGGCCCTGGGCCGCGCGCTGGCCACATCCAGCACTGAGAAATCCTTCTGGGAAACACTGTGAACATCCTCTCGCGAATTTTTGGCCGCAAGAGCTACTCGATCACCGACCTGGCGAACGAGTTCGGCCTGTCGGCGCCGGTCAAATCCGGTGTTCGGGTAGGGCGCACACAGGCCTTGCAGGTAGCTACGGTGTTCGGGTGCCTGCGGGTGCTGGGAGAGGGCGTTGCCCAGGTGCCGCTCAAGTTGATGCAGGTGCAGGGGCGAGACAAGCAAGCGGCCATCGCGCACCCACTCTACGATCTGCTGCACACCAAGCCGAACGATTGGATGAGCAGCTTCGAGCTGCGAGAAACCATGGTGTGGCACGCAGGCCTGTGCGGGGCAGCCCACGTGTTCGTGGTGCGCGACTCACTTGGCAAGGCCATCGAACTGATCCCCCTGCCTGCTGGCAGCGTGGAGGTAAAGCAAGAAGCTGACTGGCGCTTGGTGTACCGCGTCACCAGCGAGCGCGGCGGACAGCAGGTCTTCCCCCAAGAAGCGATCTGGACCGTTCGCGGTCCGAGCTGGAACGGCTACCAAGGTCTGGAAGTGATCCGGCTTGCGCGCGAGGCCATCGGTCTGAGCATCGCGGCCGAAGAGCACCACAGTCGCATGCACCGCAACAGCGCCACGCCCAGCGGCCTGTACAGCATCGATGGCGCACTGACCACAGACCAGTACAAGGCCCTGCGCGCCTGGCTGGAGAAGGAATACGCGGGCCTGGAGAACACCGGCCGTCCGATGATCCTAGACCGCAACGCCAAGTTCACGCCCTACGCCTTCAAGGGCGTGGACATGCAGCACCTGGAGACCCGTAAGCACCAGATCGAGGAGGTGTGCCGCTACTTCCGCGTCATGCCCATCATGATCGGCTACAGCGACAAAGCCGCCACCTACGCCAGTGCGGAGCAAATGTTCCTGGCGCATCTGGTGCACACCCTCATGCCCTGGTACAGCCGGTTCGAGCAGTCCATCGACGCGAACCTGCTCACTGCCAGTGACCGCAAGGCTGGCCACTACGCCAAGTTCACCGAGCGCGGCCTGCTGCGCGGCGCCATGAAGGATGAGGCCGAATACCTCAGCAAGCTGGTAGAGCGCGGCGTGCTAACACGCAACGAAGCCCGCGACTTGATGGACCGGAACCCGCTGCAGGGCCTCGACGAACCGCTCACCCCCATCAACCTGACAGCCGACCTGAACCCGGCTTCCGACCCGAAGGAAAAGCACCATGCGTGACTATCTCGACATGCCATTCAAGATCAAGGCCGTCTCCGAAGACGGCCTTTTTTCTGGGTACGGCTCGGTGTTCGGTGTGGTCGACAGTTACAAGGAGGTCGTCGCTCCTGGCGCCTTCGCTGACTCGCTCACAAGCCGCATGCCATCGCTGCTGTGGCAGCACCGCAGTGGCGAGCCCATCGGCGTCTACACCGCCGTTAAGGAAGACAGCGTAGGCCTTTTCGTGGAAGGCAAATTGGCCCTCAAGACCGCACGCGGCGCAGAGGCCTACGAGCTGCTCAAGATGGGCGCCGTGAGTGGCTTGTCCATCGGCTTCATCAGCCGAGAGGACAGCTACGACAAGGTCAGCGGCGTTCGCACTCTCAAGAAGGTCGACCTATGGGAGGTGTCCCTGGTCACCTTCCCGGCCAACGACAGCGCCCGTGTATCTGGCGTCAAGTCCATCGAGGCCATTTCCTCCCTTGCCGACGCTGAAGCCTACCTGCGAGATGCAGGCGGGCTCAGCAAACGCGAAGCCTGCGCCCTGGTGGCGCGGGTCAAGTCCCTGCATGGTCGGAGCGACTCCGATGGGCTGGGCGAACTGGCCGCGCTCATCCAGCGCAACACCTCCCTGCTTAACAACTGAAAGCCTCACCATCATGCAAATCACCCGAAAGCACCTCACCCTGGGCCTCCTGGCCTTCGCCGCCGTCATGGCCATTGCTGCCGTGACGGGCCACCCCTTCTTGCCGCCCGATGCGCTGGCCGCGCTCGGTGTACTGCCGTTCGCCATGACGGGCGAGCTGGACACCAAGGGCCTCAAGGAACTGCTGGAAAAGCAGGGGCAAGCCTTCGACGAATTTAAGAAGACGAACGACGAATTGATCAAGGCTAAAGCCGATGGCAAGGCCGTGTCCGACCTCGAAGCCAAGCTGTCCAAGCTCAATACGGCATTCGACGACGCGCAGGCCCAGCTCAAGGCCCTAGAAAAGCGCCAGGGCCGCCCCGGTGCGGGCGGTGATTCGGACCCTGCCAAGGCCGAGCACAAGGCTGCCTTTGGCGCCTTCCTGCGCAAGGGCGACGATGGCAACCTGGCTGAGCTGCAGAAGAAGGCCTACAACATCACGACCGATGGCGATGGCGGCTACGCAGTGCCCGAAGAGCTGGACCGCGACATCCTCAGCCTGATGGTGGACGTTTCCCCCATCCGCGAGATCGCCAACGTGCGCACCGTGGGCACCAGCGACTACAAAAAGCTCGTGAACACCCGCGGCACGGCGTCCGGCTGGGTGGACGAAGACGACGCCCGCACTGCCACGGCCAGTTCCAGCATGGCGCAGGTGACGCCCTTCATGGGCGAGATCTACGCCTACCCGCAGGCAACCCAGCAAATGTTGGACGATGTGTTTTTCGACGCCGAGCAGTTCATCGTTGACGAGTGCTACACCGAGTTCGCCGCGAAAGAAGGTGCAGCCTTTGTCACCGGCGATGGCGTAAAGAAGCCCAAGGGCTTCCTGGCCTACGCAACTGCAGCCACGGCAGACAGCGCGCGGGCCTTCGGCACTCTGGAACATGTGGCCACGGGCGTTGCTGGGGATTGGGCGGCCTCCAACAAGACCGACATCCTGATCACCCTGGTGCACAAGCTCAAGGCCGGCCTTCGCGCCAATGCGCGCTGGGTTATGAACAAGACCGTGATGGGTGAAGTCCGCACTTTCAAGGACGCGGAAGGCAACTACATCTGGCGCCCCGGCCTGGAGGCGGGCCAGCCCGCCACGCTGCTCGGCTACGGCATCACTGAAGCCGAAGACATGCCCGTCAAGGCGGCCAATAGCTTGAGCGTCGCCTTCGGCGATTTCAAGCGCGGCTACACCATCGTCGATCGCATCGGCACCCGCATCCTGCGCGACCCATACACGAACAAGCCCTACGTTGGTTTCTACGTCACCAAGCGCGTGGGCGGCATGGTGGTGGACAGCCAGGCCATCAAGGTGCTGAAGTTCGCTGCCGCCTGATGCCATGCACTGGGCCGGCTCACCACCGGCCCAGCCTTGCAACTCCATTCGAGAGCACACCATGAAACTCAAAGTCACAAAGCCATTCGACTTCGCGCACCGTGGCTGCGAAGTCAAGCACTACGCCAAGGGCGAAGAGATCGACACCGACACCGCCGACCCGGAGCTGGTGAAAGTCGGCACGGACGAGGGCTGGATCGCTAAGCCGCGCGTCAAGACTGACGGCGCCGGCGGCAAGGAACCTTCAGAGCCACAGCTGCCTGACGATCCTGCCACTGATGCTGCCGCCAAAGCCCAGGCAGAGCAGGGCGCCGCGGGCGGCGCGAGCGACACCCAAGACCCGCCCCAACCCTGATCCCCCTTCGCCTTGCGCCCGCTACCCGGCGGCGCAAGCCAAAGGCGGAACCTCACCATGCCCACCATCAAGATCACCGACGCCACGGTCGAGCCGCTCACGCTGGCCGAGGCCAAGGCCCATCTGCGCGAGACGCAGACCGAGACACACAACGACGCGCTGATCACCGCGCTGATCAAGGTGGCGCGCGAGGCGGCCGAGGCGCGGCTGCAGCGCACGCTGCTCACCACCACCTGGCAGCGCACGCTGGACCGCTTCCCGGCCTGCGGTGGCCACGTGGAACTGCACATGCCGCGCATCCTTTCCGTGGTGCACGTCAAGTATGTGGCGCCGGATGGCACGCTCACCACGCTGGACCCCGCGGCCTACGAGCTGGAGCCCACGGCCGAGCCCGGCCTGCTGCTGCCTGCGTACGGCACCAGCTGGCCCGCCACCCGCGTGCGGCCCGGCGCGGTGCAGGTGCAGTACACGGCGGGCTACGGCGACACGGCGGACGCGATCCCCGCGCCCATCGTGCAATGGATCAAGCTGGCTCTCACCGACCTGTACGTCAACCGCGCCCGCAGTGCCGAGCGCCCCGCGCTGCCGCAGGAATTCGCGGACGGCCTGCTGGACACCTACAAGATCTGGAGCCTGTAGCCATGGACCCAGGCAAGCTCAACCACTACTGCAGCCTGCAGGCGCCCGGCACCGTGCAAGACGCAGCCGGCCAGCCCATGCCTGGCTGGGCAGAGGTCACCACTTTCTGGGCAGACATCCGGGGTGGGGCGGGGCTGGAGACCATCAAGGCCGGCGCCGTCACCTCGGTGCGGCAGGTGTCCATCCGCACGTGGTTTCGCACCGACATCACTGGCGCCATGCGCGTGGTCAGCCAGGGCGTGGCCTACAAGATCAATGCCGTGCTGCCCGACCTGGCTGGCAGGCAACACACCGACCTGGTTTGCGAGGTGATCACATGAGCCGCGCCAGCATGTCCGCCAGCTACGACTTCTCCAAGCTGGGTGCCAGCCTGGACCGGATCACCAAGGCAGCCGAGGAGGCCACCCGGCCCGCAGCCCAGGCGGGCATCCAGGTGTTCTACGACGAAGCCCGCGCGCGCTGCCCGGTGTCG
>CBIHQA010000287.1:0-5615 GCA_966211475.1 uncultured Neisseriales bacterium | reverse complement strand
CCCATCAGGCGAACACCACCTCGTCCGCCTTCAGCCCCCTGGCGAACGGGCCGGCCAGCGTCGCGTTATGATGGTCGATGATGGCAGCAGCCGACAGCGCCGGCGTGTCCATACAGGTATGGGCATCCGCCGGCAGCACCACCCGCAGCCCCTGCTCCGCCGCCACCCGGCAGCTCGTATCGATGCAGTACTGCGTCTTCATGCCGACGATCACCAGCTCATCCACACCCGCCGACGCCAGCGTTGCCGCCAGGTTGGTGCCGAGGAAACAGCTCGGGCGCGTTTTGTCGAACACGATGTCTTGCCCGATGTCGACCTCCAGCTCCGGCAGCAACTGCCAGAGCGGGCTACCCACCTCGATGGGCGAGCCCTGCGGCCCCGTGTGCCGGGCGGCAAGGATCGGGGCGCCGGCCTGGCGGGCTTTGCCGATCAGGCGGTTGACGTGGTCGAGGACGCGCTGACCCGCATGCGGTTTGTCGGGGCCGTGGAACAGGCCAACCTGCATGTCGACGACCAAGAGGGCGGAACGGTTTGCGTGCTGCATGGGAGTTCTCCGTATCGTGCCAGCCGAGGACGGAGAAACAGAAAGGCCCCGTCCATGTCTGGCGGGGCCTTGGGATCTGTTGCGCTGTCTTGCGCCTACGCACTCACCTCACGGCCCGCCTGAAGCGGTCGTGGTAGTGGTGCAGCAGAGGACGGGCGCGAAGGAGTGCATGCATTCCATTGTGCTGACGGGGAGGCTGGGCGTCAACCGGAGGTGACTCAATACACCACCTCCCACTTGCCGGCCGGGTTGCGCACCACCGCCAGATGCGGTGGATAGGCGATCGACAGCGCCATGCCGGCGCACATCTGCATATTGTCGCCCTTGATGCGCTGGAAGGTCTTCGGGTCTGCCGGGGCGTAGAGATCGCCGGCCTTGCCCTTGATCACCACCTCCTGATTACCCGTGATCAGGAAATCGAGTCGGTCGGGGCTTGGCGAGGCAATACGCACGCCGGCCGCATAGGCCTTGTCGATGCAGCGCAAGCGGCGGAGCGCGGCGAAGTCGATGCCCGGATGCCCTTCCAGCAGGCGGTAGACCGCCGAGAAATCGGGCTTGAAGGCGTCCGCCCTTGCCTTGATGAGTGCCGCCAGTGCCTGTTTGTCCGCGTCGGAGAGCGTCTGCACCGGCGGGTAGTGATGCCAGGGCAGATCGGGCACGAAGTCGGCGACGAAGGCACGCTCGAATACCAGCTTGCCACTGCCTTGCTGCGCATTGTTGCCGCCGTCCGCCTGGTTGGTGGCGCTGCCGCTACCCGCGTCACCCGGCTGCTGCACCTGGTCAGTGACCGATGCCCAGCTCAGTCGGGCACGGTATGGGGCCTGGCTGTCTTCCGGCTGGAATTCGATGCGGATGGTGTTGCGGCCTTTGCGCACCACCGGCCCCAGCGACACCACCGGTACCCATACCGCCGGCGTGATCTGCCGGTCTTCGAACAGCACCGGGACACGGTTGCGCTGCACCGGCTGCTCGGCGAAGAACACGTTGTTGATGAACACCTGTGCGCTGCCGGGCACGGTTTCGACTTGGTCGGCGGTGGCAGGGTCGCCGATGAAGGGGGTGAAGTTGAATTCCACGTTGACGACTGCGGCGGTGGCAAACGACGACCACCCCAGCATGATGGCCAGCACCAGCTTGCGCATGATCCGCTCCTGAGAGGAAATCAGGATGTTTCAAGCGTAGATGGGCTGCGGCGCAGGAGGAGAGCAGACCGATTGACGGGCGCAAAGCAAGCTTTGCTGGTTTTACCTGCTGCAACCCATTTGCAGCCCACTTGATTCATTCCCGCCCTCCCCGCTCCCGCCCGCCGGCGGGCCTCGCCGCGCTCGACAGCAGTTGTAGGTTGGGTTGAGCGTAGCGAAGCCCAACAAGGCGATGTGGAAACACCGCTCTGTTGAGCTTCGATCCTGAGCGGGTCGAAGGGGGCTCACCCCCACCTACCGGGTTGCGAGATGCGAATGCAACGCTCCTACAGCTTGAAGCTGCCCACCACCTGATTCAGCTCCACCGACAGCTGCTCCAGCTTCTGGATCACACCGCTGGCGCGGGTGATTTCGGCGTCGCCGTCCTGCGCGCGCATCGACATCCGTTCGGCGGCCTTGGCCATCTCTTCGGTGGCGCGGGATTGCTCAATGGCCGAATCGCGGATTTCGGTGGTCTTGTTGATCATGCTTTCCATGCTGGCCTTGATCTCGGCGATGTGGCCCAGCGCCTCTTCCACCAGGCCGACGCCGGTTTTCACCGAGTCGTGGGTCTCGCCGACGCGGCTCATCGCTTGTTCGGTGGCCTGGCGCATGGCGCTGACCATGCGGTCGATCTCGACGGTGGCCTGACCGGTGCGCTCCGCCAGTTTGCGCACTTCATCGGCCACCACCGCGAAGCCACGGCCCTGTTCGCCGGCACGGGCGGCTTCGATGGCGGCGTTGAGCGCCAGCAGGTTGGTCTGGTCGGCGATCTCCTTGATCACCGCGGCGATCGAGCCCACTTGGCTGGAGCGGCTTTCCAGGTCGGTCATCACGCCGGACAGCACGTCCATGGATTGCGCGACGTGGCTGATCTCGCCCGACACGCGGCCGACCGAATCCGCGCTGTCCACCGACAAGGAACCGGCCTGATCGACATTGCGCGCGGCTTCGCGGGTGTTGTCGGCGATGTGGGATACGCTGACGGTGATCTCTTCGATGGTCGCCGCCGTGGCTTCGGCCAGTTCTGCGTTGTCGCGCGAGTTGCGGGACAGGTGTTCGGCCATCCGGCCCAGTTCCTCCACGCTGCTGTTGAGGAACTGCGTCTGATCGCGCACGCGCAGGAACATGCCGTGCAGCTGCCCCATGAAGGTATTGAAGCTCTTGGCGATGACGCCGATCTCGTCCTCGCCTTCCACCGTCAGGCGGCTGGTCAGGTCGCCCTGGCCGGAGGTGAGCGCCTGCATCGCATCGCGCAGTTTGCCGAGCGGACGGGTGATGGAGCCGGACACATAGGCCAGCAGTGCCAGCCCGGCCAGCAGCGCCACGGTGTCCACCACCGCCAGCCAGCCAATGGTGCGAGTCACCGCGCCGTAGACCTCCGACTCGGCCACCTCCACCACCACGAACCAGCCTGCCGTCGGCAGATAGCTGGAGGCCACCACCATCGGGCCTTTCGGGCCGGTGTAGTGGCCGAGATTGAAGGCCGACTGGGTCAACAGCGTCGGCGCCACGTCCGCCATGCCTGGCAGGCTGCGCAGTTCCACCTTGTTGTCGACCTTCACCAGCGAGGCATCGCGGTGGATCTGGATGCGCCCGGCCCCGTCCACCACGAACACCTGGCCGCTCTTGCCGATGGCCATCTGCCGTACGTGGTTGGCCATCTCGGTCATGTCCATGCCGAGGCTGGCGTTGGCGCGGTTGCCTTTGTCGTCCTTGGCCAGCACGTTGATGAACATCATCACCTTGCCGCCTTCGGTGCCCAGGTTGAATTCATAGGGCTTGCCGCTATCCATGAAGGCCTTGAACCAGCCGTCGGCACCCGCCGGGTCCACCTGTCGGGCGACGCCCTTGATGTCGTCGTAGTAGTTCTTGGTGGGCTCGGAGATCCACCCCACCAGGGCGGCACCGGTCTGCTTTTTCAGATGCTGCGCGTAACGTTGCCAGGCGGCCACGCCTTCGGCCGGCTCGCCGGCGGCCATCCAGTCAAGCAGGAAGGTGTTGGCGGCCATCTGGCGGGTTTCCGCCAGCGGCACGGACACCGACTTGTCGATGTCGTTGCGGATGGATTCCACCGTGCGGACCAGTTCGTATTGTTCCAGCCGCTCGGTCAGCGCCGTCTTGAACAGGCTTGCCGAGACCAACCCCACCGTCAGCAGCGACACCACCATGATCAGCGTGACGCTGATCAGGATTTTTTGCCGGACGGACCAGTTCTTGACCATGCTATGTGCTCCCTTCCTCTAATTGAGGGACGCGATAACGCGATGCGCCCTGTTTTTGTACGGGGGGTAGTGGCCTGCTGAAAACCGATTGCCAGAACGGATCGCTACCGAGTTGCCGCAAAGCGGCGTCGACAAAGGCGATCAGGGCTTGGTTGCTCTTGCTGGCGAATAGATGGCGCCGGTAGGTGCCGCGCGGTCGATGCGCAATATACAGCCAGTGATCGAGGTCTGGCACCTCCTGGTTCAGGTACGCCAGGGAGCTGGCCTGGACAAAGGTGACCTGTACGCGTCCGTACTTGAGCTTGAGCACACTTTGCAGCTCGCTGTCGGCATCGTCACGGATCAGTTTTCCGCTCTCGATCAGCTCCTGCACATCGGCGTAGCGGTGTCCCATCACGCCACCGAGGCGAAGTCCCTCCAAAGACTTGCCCGCGTCTTCGTACTCCACCGGACGAGCCTTGGTGGACAACACCAGGTCTGCGTCCGCCATGAAAGGATGAGACCAGGCGAAGCGAATCTTCTGTTCGTCGTCGAACCAGGACGGGTTGGCCCAGGCGACCAGGCCGGGCCATTTGTCCGCAGCGATCATTTTGTCGAGCCGCAGTCGTGGCAACTGCACCGCCTTGAACCGGTAGGCTCCCTCGGATTTGGCAGTGAGCGCGTCCGCCAGCTTCCTGGTCAGGCTGGCCGACCAGCTGACGCTGAATGGCGGGTCCGAATAGTAGGTGTAGAGCGGCACGGTCTCAGCGGCCCAACCGAGTTGGGCGACCAACAAAAGCATGCACGCAAGGAGTTGACGCATGCAGGAACCCCGACCGATCCCGACCGATGAAGTATTGAATGTAAGCAGTAAGCTAGACACCCGCCCGATGATCATCGGCAGGGGCGCCTCAGGAGTATAGACCGCCCCCAAAAAGCATCGTGCCGGCCATCGCCAGAGATGGTCGCCGGATGACAAAGCCTGCCGCGACGATGGACAAGCTGGTAGAGACAATCTATCAATACGGGATTGGACTGTAGAGCTTGCTTGATCCGTCCGCATTGGCGGCCCACACATCGAAGCCGCCGCCGGGAGCAAGGGCACCGACGAGTCGCCCGCCCCACGACCAGACGCCATAACAACAACACCGCGCCGCGGGAGCGCACTTCATGCCAGACCATTCCATCAATAGCGCACGCCGCCAGTACAACCAGTGGGTCGGCAACGAATCGATCGAAGACTATGCGCTGCGTTACTCGCCATCGAGCTTCCGCAAATGGTCGCCGTCGGCCATCGCCCATACGCTGATCGGCACCAATTCCGCGCTGTCCTACGAGGCCATCGGCGCCCTGCTGCTGCTGGACTACGGCTTCGGCAATGCGATCTGGGCGCTGGTGTTCTCCGCCATCCTGATCTTCGCGGTGAGCTGGCCGATCAGCCACTACTCGGCCCGCCACAATATCGACATGGACCTGCTGACGCGGGCGGCCGGCTTCGGCTATGTGGGGTCGACGTTTACCTCGCTGATCTACGCCTCATTCACCTTCATCTTCCTCGCCATCGAGTCCGCGATCATGGCGCAGGCGCTGCGGCTGTATTTCGGCATGCCGTTGTGGCTTGCCTACATCGTCTGTTCGGTGGTGGTGGTGCCGATCGTCTTCTATGGCGTCACTGCCATCAACCGA
>CBIHQA010000286.1:0-5619 GCA_966211475.1 uncultured Neisseriales bacterium | reverse complement strand
GGCTGCCCTTCAGCGCGATCAGCCGCTGCGGGGTGCGGAAGTAGCGGTCGGTGAAGCTGACGGTGCGGGCGCGGTCCTTGGTGATGGTCATCGAGGACATGATCAGGTCGTACTTCTTGCCCAGCAGGCCGGGGATGATGCCGTCCCAGTCCTGGTTGACCAGGGTGCAGCGGGCTTTCAGCTCCTGGCAGACGGCCTGCGCCAGATCGGCCTCGAAGCCGACGATCTTGCCTTCGGTATCGGTCGATTCGAACGGCGGGTAGGTCGCGTCCATGGCAATGCGCAGATTGCTCAGGTCGCGGGCGCCGGCGCCCAGGGCGATGGCGGAGAGCATGAGGGCGAGCAGAACTTTCAGTTTCATCGCGATTCCTTGGTGGATTGCCAATCTGCGGGTTCTACTACTGGTCTAGTCCAGGATGCGCTCGAGCCGCAACATGTCGTCGAACCGTTCGCGGCGGCGGATCAGGTGGTAGCGGCCGGGTTGGTCGATCAATACGGCGGCAGCGCGGGGCTGAGCGTTGTAGACGGTCTGGTTTTCGAGCTGATAGGCGCCGACGTCCAGGAAGGCCGCCACGTCGCCCACCGCGCTTGCTTCCGGCAACAGGAACAGTTCGCCCAGCGGGCCGTTATGGAAGTAGTCGCCGCCGTCGCACAGCGGCCCGCCCAGCTTGACCGGCTGCGCATGCGGCGCCGTGATGCGGCTGGCGTTGTAGACGTAGAAGTACCAGTCCCGGTAGTCGGGAATGACGTTGAAGCCGGCGTCCAGCATCTGCCAGCGCACGGTGCCTTCCACCCGGCCATCCTCGAAGTGCAGCGTCTTGGTCTTGCCGGTGACGATGGTGGTCAGCAGCACGGCGGCGCTGCCCACCACCTTGCGGCCGGGCTCGATGCAGACTTCGATGTCGCGGCGCCAGGCATGTACTTCGTCCAGCACGGCGCGGGCGAACTCCGCCGCGCCAATCTGCGGCAACATGTTGGCCGGGCCGCCCTGCCCTTCGTCGGTAGCGTAACGGTACGGCGTGGGGATGCCACCGCCGACGTTGATCATGTCGAAACGCACGCCCAGCGTACTTTCCAGCCGGCGGGCGATGTCGACCAGCACGCGGGTGGCGGCGCCGAAGGGCTCGGCATTCGGCACCTGGTCGCCGACGTGCATATGCAGGCCGCACAGGCGGAGATAAGGCATGTCCGTCGCCCGGCGGCAGACCCGCTCGGCGTCTTCCAGATCGATGCCGGACTTGGCGCGGTAGGCGGTGATCAGCCCTTCATGGGTGGCTGCCTTGACGTTGGGTTCCACTCGGATGCAGATGCGCACCGGGCGGGCCAGGGTCCGGCTGATGCGGTCCAGCGCGTCCAGCTCCTGCTCGCTGTCCACGTTGATGGCGTGCAGGTCTTGGGCAACGGCGAATTCCAGTTCTTCATCCCGCTTGGCCACGCCGTTGTAGATGATCTGTTCGCCCCGGAAGCCCGCCTCCAGGCAACGGCGGATTTCGTTGGCGGAATTGGCTTCCACGCTGATGCCGGTATCACGCACCACATTCAGCACGCCGAGCAGCGAACAGGCCTTGGAGGCATAGCAGATGCGCGTCTGCGGGTGGTCGGCAAACGCGCTGCGGATTTCCTCGATGTTGCGGCGGATTTCCGGTGCGGAATAGACGAACAGCGGCGTACCGAATTGCTGCGCGAGGGTGGTGAGATCCACATCTTCGAACGTCAGGTGGCCGTCCTGCTGGCCGAAACGGCGGTCACGGGAAAGGGTGTATTCCCGTTGGGAATCAAACTGCTGATGCACGAACTACTCCGCAAGCAATGGTCTTTTAAACGCTAATGTTGGACACTCCCGAAATATCGTGCGAACGAATCTTTGGCATGGAACCATTCCACTCTGGAATACAAACTCACCACCTGCCCTCGGTGAATGCACTGCGGGCCTTTGTGCAGGTGGTACAGAACGGCAGCTTCAGCGAAGCGGCCCGGCGGCTTTACCTGACACAGGGCGCGGTCAGCAAGCAGATCCGCCAGCTGGAGGCCCACTACGGCATGCCGCTGCTGCAACGGCAGGGGCGCCATGTCACGCCCACGCCAGCAGGCCGAACCTTGCTGCCGGTGGCGCAAGAGGTGGTGGACCGGTTGCGCGAGGTAGACCGCCGGTTGCGCACGCAGTCCGACATCCTGTCGCTGCAGGTTTACGTGAGCTTTGCGGTGCGCTGGCTGATGCCACGGTTGGTTGGTTTCTACCAGCAGCACCCGCGCACCTTGCTGCGGATGGAAAGCATGGTCTACGAGCCGGAAACGCTGAATCCGGCGGCCGACCAAGCCTACATCCTGCACGGCAAAGGCCGCTGGCCGGGCATGCGGGCCGATCTGCTGGTGCCGGAGCTACTCAGCCCGGTCTGCGCGCCCGCCCTGCAACAGGGCGATCACCCGCTACGCACGCTGGAAGACCTGACCGGCCGTACCCTCTTCCATACCAGCCGCGACTACGAGGAATGGATCGGCTGGCTGGACATGATGGGCATCCACTCCCTCGGCGCCTACCAGCACCAGATCGTCGACCTGCATCACCTGGCCTGGACGGCCGCCGCCGACGGGCTGGGCGTCGCCATCGGCGATCTGGAAATCCTGCGGGACGATCTGGATCAGGGCCGGCTGGTGCAACCGTTCCAGGCGGTATGGCGCACCGGCGCCGGCTACTACCTGGTCTATCCGGAGACCTATGCCGACAATCCGGGCCTGCAAGCGCTGCGGAGCTGGCTACTTCAGGAGGCCGGACGGTAGCCTGCCTTCACGAGAGAAGATTTCACCCGCAACATCAGCCGTCATCCGCGTGACATCCAACGCCGCCACAATGCGGCGACTGTCATCTCGCTGGGCGCGAACATCGCCCCAGCCCATTCACGCTCATGACGCCTGCCCCCCAACGTCCCCGCCGGCAAACCGCCTGGCGTACCGATCTGCCGAGCTTGGCCTTTCTGGCCGCCGTCGTGGTGAATACGACCCTGCTTGCCGCAACGCCCCACACCTGGTTGCGTGCATTGCTCGTACTGCCACAGGCCCTATTGCTGCTCGGCGTCCAGGAGGCGAAGCATCTGTGTATGCACCGCAGCTTTCTGTCCTCCCGCCGGCTCAACGACGCGGTCGGCATCTTCTTCGCCGCGCTGTTCTGCGTGAACTTCGTCGGCAATCGCCATTTCCACTTCCAGCATCACCGGGATACCTGCAACGCAACTGACCCCGAAGGCCAACTGTACGGCCTGAGCTGGAACACGCGCTGGATCTGGCTGCTGGCCCCCATCGAACTGCCGTGGGTCGCCTGGCACATCAACCGCATCGGTACGGCAGCCGTTCCGCCCGGCGAACGCGGCCGGTGGCGCGCCACCTTCGCCGCCATGTTTGCTATTGCAGCAGCCATTGCCGGGGCAGCCTGGTACGCTCCGCAGGCGGTGCTGTGGGCCTACCTGATTCCGCTCGCCCTGTTCACATGGCTGGATTTTCCGCTGACGCAGGCAGAGCACTACGACGCCACGGTGCTGGCCTCCACCACACGACGCGATGCCGCGACGCTCACCCTCGACATCGTGCTGCCACTCGGCCTGGGGTGGGTCACGCTGCATCGCGGACTGCACCGCGCCCACCACCGCCATCCCGGCCTGCACTGGTCCGGCGCGGCACGACGGCTGCGGGAGGATGCCACCGCCGCGCCTATCAGCTACGCAGTGTTCGTGAGGAGATGGCTGGCAGGTGGACCACGGCTGTGGCGCCCGGTGGACGTTGCAGATAGGGCAAACGGTTCGCACTTGCAGTACGAAGCCCGATGAAGGAATGAGTAGTCGGCTTGCGGTGTGCCAGCCGCGGTCAACCGACGGCCAACACGGCAACGGATCTACCGCAGTCGCGGGTCGAAACGGTAAGGCGTCTCACGCGCCGTATTCAGGACGGCAGCGAACGCCGGATGCGCCGGGTTCAACAGCAGGTTCTGCTCGCTGGGTACGACCACCGACGGTACCAGCAACCCGAGCGTCTCACCGCCAAGCAACCATTCATCGCCGATGCGCTGTGTGGATGCCGGCGCCGGGCTGTCCGCCCAATCTGCCGGCAAATCGTCCGGATCGAGCATCGCCACCGCCTCGTCCGGCACGTCGACCTCCAGCAGCAGGTAGTGCTCCAGCAGGTCTGGCTGGGCCAGATGCACCAGCACTTCCAGCACCGCAAGCGATGCGGAAGAAGCGCAATACACCGCCTTGTACCCGACGCTGTTCCAGCGTCCACCGAACTGCTGGGCGCCGTAGCCGCTCCATGCCGTCTGCGCGTGCTTGCGCTTGGTGATGCGTACCGCCCTCACGAGAACACGCCGTGCTCCAGCCGGCCGATCAGGTTGAGCAGTTCACGCGCCCCCACCTCGGTATCGGCGATCTCCAGCGGCGTGCGCCCGCCCAGACCGGCCGCCGGCTGACGCAACCAGCGACGCACCGCGTCGCGGTCCCCTTCGAACAGGGATTCGGCAGCGGCAATCACATTGATCAGTCGAACCACCCGGTCACTCTCGTCCGGCTTGAGGTGCCCCTCGGCCTGCCGGCGCGCCAGCGTGCGGCTGGACAAGTCGATCAGATGCAGCAGTTGTTCCAGCGTCTCGCCGATCTCATCCCGCAAGGCACCGACCACCGCAACCGGCAGCCCCTGCCGGATTTCCTCGATCAGCCGCGCGCCGCCACTGGCCGGCAATTGCAGCCGCTGCCAGACCGACGCAGGTAAGCCGCCTGCGGGCTTGAAGGAACGGAAACGCGGTTTTTCGAGTGTCGCAGCCATGATGTGCATCCTTGCCATATGGCGATATTATGGACCGCCAATTGGCGAAACACCAGTGCGCGTGTCACCTCAGTCATACCCGTGGAGGCTAATCCTTGACCTCCAGCACCCGGCCATCTGCAAACCGCACCAGCTTTGGTTCCCACTGGATCAGCAGTTCGCTATCCGGCATGTTCACATACGCCCGCTCGACCGACGTTGCCTGGCGATCGGTGTTGCCGCAGCGAAGATCAATGCTCGCCCCCGCAGCCAACGGCTCATCATGGTCCAGCCAACATTCGTCAAGGCTGCCAAACTCCGCCGACTTGGGATGCGCCTTGCGGATGTCTATGCTCGCCTTGAACGCCGCGATCGTGCTGTCCGATTTGTTCGTCAGCCGGTAAGTGGTCATCTGGATCGGCGTATCGTCGATGGCAACCTTCGCCACCGTGCCGTTCGGCAAGGCCTGGCCGTCGGGCTGACCGAAAAGCTGGCCGCGCGGGACGATTTCCCGCCGCAACAATTGCATGCCGAGCGCGGCACGCAAGGGCGCAAACTCCGCATCTCGCTTCGCCATGCGGGCCTGTATCTGTGCGTCGACCTTGGCCTGCTGCGCGACGAACTTGCGCTGCAATTCGATGGCCTCGGTAAACGTGCGCGCCGTCAGCGGCGCATCCGGATCGGCAAACTGGGCCGGCAGCACATCCCCATTACTGCGCTTGACGTAATCCTCTACCAGCTGACGATCTTCGGCAGGCAGCTTGTCCAGCTTGGCCTGCACGGAAGACAAGTCGGTCGAACCGAATGGGAGCTGGGTGCGGTAGGGATCTAACG